>JAGBHD010000006.1 GCA_018110785.1 Oscillospiraceae bacterium | reverse complement strand
TTCATTTTAATTCTCCTTATTTGTTTTTATTTATAAGTCGGTTTTCTTCTTTTCCTGTAGCTAAATCTACATAACGAACATAAAGTGAGATTTTATTTTCACTATCTAAAGCATTCCATAAAGAATTTGTAAATTCATCTATATTGTCAGATGTTGCAACTCTCTCAGGCTCACCTTGGAATGTAGGAATAGGATTACCATCGCAAACATAGGTGTGAATAAAATGCGCAAGGCCTGCAATTGAGGGATAAGAGAAGGTATAGCGGTTACAAGCCGAACCTTCGGCATCTGCGCTCTTTAAAATACTCATTTCATATGTAAAATCGTTATTATTAAAGCTCAACATTCCGCTGATTCGAGGGGTTAAATTAGGAGCATCAGGTTCAAACTCACGAACAGTTAAAGACTCACTAAAGGATTTGCCTTCTCGAACTCCATCATAAATAGTATCTGTCTGGTCGCCGTTTGTAACGATAAGCTTATTGTTAAGCTTTCTTATTGCGGCATAGATAATAAGGCTCGGGTCTTCAACCTTTGAAGCATCAAAAGGCTCAGTATAAACAGCTCCGTCTTTTTCAGTAAAAATACGGTTACGGCTATTCATACTTCTTCCCATAATAAAATATGCCGTTACGGCTTTTTTGCTGTCGGGAGTTTTTCCGATAACAATACCCCTTCCAACATATGAATTGTCCTTTATCAACTCTGCAATATCGTTGATCTTGTAAATATTCATATTTATACCCCTTTTATAAGCTTATATGATACTTTTTCTACTGCTTCAGGAAGAATCTTCCATTCAGCCTCTTCCATTACGCGCTTTTGAAGAATTTCAGGTGTATCCCCATCTTCAACACAAACTGCCTTTTGCAGAATAATTTCGCCGCCATCCGGTATTTCATTAACAAAATGCACTGTAGCACCCGTCACCTTTACACCTTTTTCCAAGGCAGCTTCGTGAACTTTAAGTCCGTAAAAACCTTTTCCGCAAAAAGACGGTATTAAAGACGGATGAACATTGATAATTCGTTTATCAAATCGACTTGTAAACTTAACACTTAAAATAGACATAAAGCCTGCGAGAACAATTAGATCAATATTTTCGCCTTTTAAAATTTCAATTAGCTTTTCCTCAAAGGCATCCTGACTTCCGCAAGCTTTCTTTGTTATAACAGTGGTTTTTATGTCTGCCGCTTTTGCTCTTTCTAAAGCGTAAGCAGTTTCATTGTTAGAGATAACAAGAGAAATACTGCCGCTTTTAATTATTCCGCTTTTTTCAGCATCAATAAGAGCTTGCAGGTTTGTTCCCCCGCCTGAAACTAAAACAGCAATTTTTATTTTGCTCATAAAATCACCTTGTCATCAGAAGCAATAATCTCTCCGATAATATAGGCATCCTCACCATTTGCTTTAAGAATTTCCAAAGCCTTATCTGCATCTTCCTTTGCAACAACAATGCTCATACCAACACCCATATTGAAGGTGTTAAACATATCGCGCTCTGTAATATTTCCAACCTTTTGAATAAGCTTGAATATAGGAAGAATTCTAACGGCATCTTTCTGAATTTTAGCGCCCAATCCATCAGGAATGCTTCTCGGAATATTCTCATAAAATCCGCCGCCTGTAATATGAGATATACCCTTTACCTTAACCTCGTCCATAAGAGCTAAAACAGGTTTTACATAAATTCTTGTAGGAGTAAGTAAGGTTTCGCCGATAGATTTTCCTCCTAATTCCTCGCAAGGAGCTTTTATATCAGCAGATTCAACATCAAAAACCTTGCGAACTAAAGAAAATCCATTAGAATGAACTCCGCTTGAAGGTAATGCAATAATAACATCGCCTTCACACATTGATTTATTATCTATAATCTTTGCTTTATCAACAATACCTGTGCTGTATCCTGCCAAATCATATTCGTTTTCGGGGTAAAAACCGGGCATTTCAGCGGTTTCTCCGCCGATTAATGCCGCACCTGACTGTACACAACCCTCGCAAACACCTTTAACTATATCAGCTATTCTTTCAGGAACATTTTTTCCGCAAGCTATATAATCAAGGAAAAATAAAGGTTTCGCACCGCTGCAAATAATATCATTAACACACATAGCAACGCAGTCAATACCAACAGTATCATGCTTGTCCATTAAAAAGGCAATTTTAAGCTTTGTTCCGACACCGTCTGTTCCGCTAACAAGAACAGGACGGGTAATACCTGTGAGATCAAGCTCAAATAGTCCGCCAAAACCACCCACATCGGAGCAAACACCTGATGTCATTGTTTTAGCTATATGTTTTTTCATAAGCTCTACAGCTTTATAACCGGCGGTAATATCAACACCTGCTGCCGCATAAGCTTCAGATCTGGAATTTTTCATAGTTAAATACCCCTTATATATTTTTTGATTCGGAAATTTTGCTATCGTATCTGTTTTTCGGCCTTTCGGGCGGGATTTCGGTAGGATAGTTTCCATCAAAGCAAGCTGTACAGAAACCGCCGCAACTACCTCCACAGGCTGTTTTGTTTAAGTTTTCCAAGCTTAAATATCCTAAGCTGTCTGCCCCAATAATTTTGCATATCTCTTCGGTTGAATGGCGATAAGCTATAAGATTTTCTTTAGAGCCTATATCCGTTCCGTAATAACAAGAATTTATAAAAGGCGGAGAAGATAATCTCATATGAATTTCTTTGGCTCCGGCTTTTCTTAAAAGTTTTACGATTTGTGCGCTAGTAGTTCCTCTAACAATGGAATCATCTATCAAAACAATTCTTTTTCCTTTTACAACACTTGAAATCGGATTAAGCTTTATTTTAACTTTATCCACTCGTGTAGCTTGTCCAGGTGCAATAAAGGTTCTTCCAATATATTTGTTTTTAAGGAAGCCTATTTCATAAGGTATTCCCGACCTCTTTGAATATCCTATTGCCGCATCAAGTCCGGAATCCGGAACACCCATAACTATATCTGCATCTACCGGATGCTCCATTGCAAGAAATTCTCCTGCTTTTACTCTGGCATCATGAACGCTGCAACCTTCTATTGTTGAATCAGGTCGAGCAAAATATACATATTCAAATATACATAATTTATTAGGAGCTTTACCTATATGTTCATCAATTGTTCTTACTCCGTTTTTATCAAATATAACTACCTCTCCGGCTTTTATATCACGAACAAATTCAGCTCCAATAGTATCGAGAGCGCAGCTTTCGCTTGCAACAACATATCCTCCATCAGGTAATTTTCCATAACAAAGAGGTCTGAATCCGTTTTCATCTCTTACGGCAATCATCTTTGAGGGAGACATAACAACCAAAGAGCAAGCACCTTTAATTCTATACATAGCGCGACTTACTGCTTCTTCAATTGTTTTTGATTTAAGCCTTTCTTCCGTAATAATATAGGAGATAAGCTCTGAATCGGTTGTTGTATGGAAAATAGAGCCTTTCATTTCAAGCTCATTTCTAAGCTCATATGAATTAACAAGACAACCATTATGCGCTATTGCCATTCTACCTTTAATATGGTTAACAACTATCGGTTGAGCATTATTTCTTCCCGTACTATCCTCAGATGCATATCTAACATGTCCAAGAGCCATATTTCCAAAGCCTAATGTTGCAAGACGCTCAGAAGTAAAAACATCATTAACAACCCCTACATCTCTGTAGGAATTGAAAAGTCCATCATCATTTACTACAATTCCGCAAGATTCTTGACCGCGATGCTGAAGAGCGTATAATCCGTAATATGTATATTTAGCAACATCGCAGGTTTCGTTTGCAAATATTCCGAAAACTCCGCATTCTTCTCTTAAATTCGACATATTTCCTCCTATATTATTTAATAAATCTACTATCTATTAAATTCTTTTTGCAAAGCTGCATCTTTTTCTAAAACTTTTTTTGCATCGTCTTTGCGCTTATTCTGAAGCTTTTCTGCTAAAGCCTCATCAGAAAGCGCTAAAATCTCAGCAGAAAGCAGAGCGGCATTGACTCCTCCATTTATTGCTACAGTTGCAACCGGTATTCCGGAAGGCATTTGAACGGTAGATAATAGAGCATCAATACCATCGAGATTTTGTGATTTGCAAGGTATTCCTATAACAGGAAGGGTTGTATTGGCCGCAATAGCTCCTGCTAGGTGAGCCGCCATACCTGCAGCCGCAATCAAAACACCGAAGCCGTTTTCTTTTGCAGTTTCAGCAAATACTTTTGCTTCTTCAGGTGTTCTGTGAGCAGAATAAATATGCACTTCAAATGGAATATCCAACGAAGTGAGAGTATCAGTAGCTTTGCGAATTATAGGAAGATCGCTATCGCTTCCCATTATAATTCCGACTTTTTTCATTTATTTTCCTCCTAATAGATAAAAACAAAAAGCGCACTTAACCAAGGAAAGGTTAAATACGCCCAGACGGTCGGCCTAAATATAAATCTCCTGCTCCTTTGTGGTGCTCCACATTTACCGTCAGTCGCAAGAAATTGCAAAACTCAACACTAATATTGTAGCATTTAAAAAAGAAGGTGTCAAGCGCATTTAACCTAACAAATTTATTTAGTTTGCTTTTGTTTCACAATAAATACAGCGATAAATTTTATTCTTCTTATCGGTAAGCTTAAACATATGCTCGATTTCCTGCTCAACCGAGGTTATACATCTCGGATTTTTGCACTTTATAACATTTGTAAGCTTCTCAGGCATCTCTATTGTCTTTTTATCAACAATAACTCCGTCGCGGATAATATTAACTGTGCTTCCGGGGTCAACATAGCCTATAACATCTAAATTTATAGGGATATTGGCATTTATTTTCATAATATCCTTAAGACCCTGTTTTTTGCTGGCAACGTTTTTAATGATTGCAACCGAACAGCTGCAATCGCTCAATCCCAAAAGGTCGTAAAGCTTCATAGCTTTACCTGCTGTAATATGATCTATAACAAAGCCATTCTCAATAGAATCTATGTTCATATTCTTCCCGCCTCCTTAAGAAGCTTTAATATAAGCGCCATACGCATATATTTGCCATTTAAAACCTGCTTGAAATAACAAGCTCTCGGATCACTATCAATAGAAACACTAATCTCATTAACTCTCGGCAACGGATGCATTATAGAAAGAGTTTCTTTAGCACTTGCAAGCTTAGAGGGCTCTAAAATATAGCTGTCTTTAAGTCTTAAATAATCTTCTTCATTAAAGAAACGTTCTCTCTGAACTCTTGTCATATAAAGAATATCAAGCTGAGGCATAACCTCTTCCAAGCTTTTTGTTTCAGAATATTCTATATTGTTTTTTTCAAGAACATCTTTTTTAACATAGCTCGGAAGCTTAAGCTCTTCGGGTGATATAAGAACAATTTTAATGTTTTTATACCTTGAAAGCGCGTTAATAAGCGAATGAACAGTTCTTCCGAATTTTAAATCACCGCAGAAACCGACTGTTAGATTATCAAATCCACCCTTTTCTCTGTATATAGTAAGAAGATCTGCTAAGGTTTGGGTTGGATGATTATGTCCCCCGTCGCCTGCATTGATAACAGGAATTGAAGCATTCATCGATGCTATTAAAGGAGCCCCCTCTTTAGGATGGCGCATTGCAATAATGTCTGCATAACAACTGATAGTTTTAGCGGTATCAGCAACGCTCTCTCCTTTTGAAACGGAAGAGCTGTTAGCTTCGGAAAATCCTATAACGCTTCCGCCAAGCTCTATCATAGCCGCTTCAAAGCTAAGTCTTGTTCTTGTTGAAGGCTCAAAAAAGAGCGAAGCCAACTTTTTATTTTTGCATTTTTCATTATATTTTTCGGGATTTTTTATAATATCGAGAGCCGTATCAATAAGTTCATCAATTTCCTCAACCTTAAGGTCAAGAATATCAATAACACTTCTCATTAGTTGTTCCCCTTCTGAAATTTACGCTTTTGCACCGTTAATTTCCAAATATTTTTTTATTCTTTCTACATTTTCGCGATTCTTTTCGTCTTCTTCTAAATATTCGATAATGTCATAAACATCAACTACCGAATAAACAGGGAAACCGAATTCTTCGCCAACCTCTGCCATTGCGCTTTTCTCAGTTTGACCCTTCTCTTTACGATCAACCATAACAAAAGTTGCGGCAACCTTTGTTCCTTCTAAACCTGAAAGGATTGCCATGCTTTCTCTTATTGCTGTTCCCGCAGTTATAACGTCTTCAACAATAACGATTTCTTCATTTTCTTTAGGCTTATAACCTACAAAAACTCCGCCTTCACCATGGTCTTTTTCTTCTTTTCTGTTGAAGAAGAAAGGAACATCGAGTCCCTCTTTTGCAAGAGCAACTGCAACAGAAACAGCTATCGGAATTCCTTTATAGGCAGGTCCGTAAAGAACGGTTTTTCTGTTTCCAACCTTTTCAAAATAAGCCTTTGCATAAAACTCGCCGAGTTTGCAAATCTGCTCACCTGTTTTAATATCTCCCGCATTGATAAAATACGGGATTTTTCTGCCGGATTTTGCGGTAAAATCTCCGAATTTTAAAACTCCTGCAGATTCTAAAAACTGAATAAACTCTCTTTTATAGCCTTCCATTTTCTTCTCCTTAATCTACAAATTCTGTTATGCAACGGTTATATGCTGCTACGGGATCTTCTGCCGCTGTAATAGGTCTTCCTACTACGATATAGTCGGAGCCGATTTTCTTAGCTTCAGCGGGAGTCATAACTCTCTTTTGATCTCCTATTTCGCCATCAGCAAAGCGAACTCCGGGAGTTACAGTCAAGAAGTCTCTTCCGCAAACATCGTGTACCTTGCCTGCCTCTAAAGGAGAGCAAACAACACCATCAAGTCCTGCCTTTTTAGCATTAGCTGCATAATGCATAACAACCTTATCAATAGGCTCATTTATGAGCAAATCTTTTTCCATACTCTCCTGATCGGTAGATGTAAGCTGAGTTACTGCAATTAAAAGCGGTCTTGTTCCGTCAGAGCGTGTAAGGCCCTCTAAAGCAGCCTCCATCATCTTAACAGTTCCGCCTGCATGTAGATTACATAAATCAACATCAAGGCCCGAAAGAACAGCCATAGATTTTTTAACTGTATTAGGAATATCATGGAGTTTTAAGTCGAGGAAAATCTTATGTCCTCTCTTTTTAATTTCTTTAACAATATTAGGGCCTTCTGCATAAAAAAGCTCCATACCGATTTTAACAAAGGGTTTGCGATCGGTAAATTTATCAAGAAATGTGAAAACTTGTTCTGCGCTCGCGAAATCGCAAGCGATAATAACATCTTTACCCATTATTTAACTCCTCCTATTATATCCTTTAATTTAATAATGCCATACTTATCTAAAACTGTTGGTAGCTCCTCAATTATATTTTTGCAAACAAAAGGATCAATCAAGTTTGCCGCACCAACTTCAACCGCTGTAGCACCCGCAAGCATCATTTCTACCACATCTTCGGCGCTCGATACCCCTCCCATTCCTATAACAGGAATTTTAACAGCATTTGCAACCTGATATACCATTCTTACTGCTACGGGGAAAATTGCATTCCCTGAAAATCCGCCCATTTTATTGGCAATAACGGGCTTTTTGGTTTTTAAATCTATCCTCATTCCAAGAAGCGTATTTATAAGGCTGATTCCATCAGCTCCGGCATCTTCACAAGCCTTAGCAATAGAAACTATATCTGTAACATTCGGAGAAAGCTTTAAAATAATCGGCTTTGTTGTAACCGATTTTACCGCCTTTGTTACCTCTGCGGCAACGCGCGCATCTGTTCCAAAGCTGAGTCCTCCGCCATGAACATTGGGGCAACTAACATTAACTTCAAGCCAACCTATTTGTTCACAGTCGTTAAGTCTTTCGCAAGTATAAGCATAATCCTCAACCGAAAACCCGCTTACATTAGCCATAACCTTTTTATTAAAGCATTTAGAAAGCTTTGGAAGCTCTTCGCTTATAACCTTATCTACACCGGGATTTTGAAGACCTACAGCATTTATCATTCCTGCATTACATTCAGCAATTCGAGGTGTAGGATTTCCGAATCTGGGGTCTTTTGTAGTTCCTTTAAAGGAAAATGTTCCGAGCAAATTAATATCATATAGCTCAGCGAACTCATATCCATAGCCAAATGTTCCGCTTGCGGGAATAATAGGATTATCAAGCTCTATTCCGCAAAGATTTACACTTAGTCTTCCCATAATATTTCCTCCCGCTTCATAACAGGTCCGTCTTTGCAAATTCTCTTATAACCTGTAATAGTTTTACAGGAGCAGCCCATGCAGGCGCCGAATCCGCAACCCATTCTCTCCTCAAAGCTGAACTGTCCTTCTGTTTTCATCGCCTTATATATAGCTTTAAACATAGGCTCGGGACCGCAGGTGTAAATATAGCTGTAATCTATATTTTCCATAGCATTTGTAACAAAGCCCTTTATACCGAAAGAGCCATCAACAGTAGTAACAGTTACATCACAGCCAAGAGATAAAAAATCATCCCTATAGAAAACTTCTTCTTTTCTATTAAACCCTAAAATAACCGAAACCTTTTTGCCCTCTTTTATAAGCTTCTTTGCAAGCATATACATTGGAGGAACACCAACTCCACCGCCTATAAGAAGCGGCTTATTTCCGGAAAGAGATGTATCATAGCCATTTCCAAGACCCGATAATATATCAAGCTTTCCGCTTTTCATATTTTTCATTTGCTCTGTTCCTTTACCTACAACCTTGTAGATAATGGTTAAAATATCTCCTTCGCAGTCGCAAACCGAGATAGGTCTTCTTAGATAAAGACCATCGAGCTTAATATTAACAAACTGACCGGGAGCCGTTATCTCAGATGTATCTCCCCGAAGTTTCATTTTATAAACATCGGGGGTAAGCATAATATTTTCGGTAATTTCGAATAAACCTTGTTTCATCTTCAAACACCTTATGCATCAATAGTTGAAATTGTAAGGGTTGTTTCTTCTAAAACATCAAGAAGAACCTTAACAGTATCTAAAGCTGTGAACATCGTTACATTGTTTTCTGTAGCGCATTGACGGATTTTGTGACCGTCATTCTCTTGACCCGTTGTTCCGATATCGCGAGTATTAATAACATAGGCGATATGTCCTTGACGAATAGCTGCAGGGATTTCTTCGGGATCCTCACCAACCTTTTTAAGTATGTGAGTTCTGATTCCGTTTTGTTTTAAGAATTCGCCTGTTCCTGCTGTTGCCTGAATATTAAATCCAAGATTATAGAATCTGCGGATTAAAGGAAGGGCCTCTTCTTTATCCTTATCAGCTATAGTTGCAAAAACTGTTCCGTAGTTCTGCAATCTCATTCCGCTAGCTTGTAAAGCCTTATAAACCGCTCTATTAAGCTTATCATCATAGCCTATTGCCTCACCTGTAGATTTCATTTCAGGAGAGAGATAAGCATCAAGTCCTTTGATTTTATTAAATGAGAATACAGGAACCTTAACATAGAAACGATTTTTCTCATCAGGATATATACTGAATATTCCCTGCTCTTTAAGAGATTTGCCCATAATAACTTCAGTAGCTATATCCGCAAGACTGTAGCCTGTTGATTTAGAAAGGAAAGGTACAGTTCTGGAAGAACGCGGGTTAACCTCAATTATAAATACATTATCGTCTTTATCAACGATGAACTGAATATTATAAAGACCTATAATTCCTATTCCAAGTCCTAATTTTTTAGCATAGCGCAAAATTGTTCCTTTAACCTTGTCGGAAATACTGAATGTAGGATAAACGCTTATGGAGTCGCCCGAATGAACGCCTGTGCGCTCAACAAGCTCCATGATTCCGGGTATGAAAACATCTCGTCCATCGCAAATTGCGTCAACCTCAACCTCTTTACCCTCAATATATTTATCAACAAGTACGGGCTTGTCCGCATCTATTTCAACCGCAGTTTTAAGATATTGACGAAGCTGCTCTTCGTTAGCAACAATCTGCATTGCTCTGCCGCCAAGAACAAAACTCGGACGAACTAAAACAGGGTATCCGATTTCTTTTGCAGCATTAACCCCGTCTTCAATATTAGTAACTGCTTTGCCCTTAGGCTGAGGAATATCTAAATCACGAAGAACCTTTTCAAAACTATCGCGGTTTTCAGCGCGCTCAATCGCGGCACAATCTGTTCCGATTATCTTAACGCCTCTTTCCATTAACGGATTCGCAAGATTGATAGCAGTCTGTCCTCCCAAAGAAGCAATAACACCTTCGGGTTGCTCAAACTCTATAATGATCATAACATCTTCAGGAGTTAAAGGCTCAAAATAAAGCTTATCTGCAGTTGTATAATCGGTTGAAACGGTTTCGGGATTATTATTTATTATAATAGCCTCATATCCTGCATTTTTAATTGTCTGAACTGCATGAACAGTAGAATAGTCGAACTCTACACCCTGACCTATACGAATAGGTCCCGCTCCAAGAACAACAATTTTCTTTTTATTTGTAAGTCTGGAGGCATTTTCTCCTGTATATGAAGAATAAAGGTATGCGATATACTTTCCTGTATGCAAGGTATCAACCATTTTGAAGACAGGAGAAAGTTTTAATTCCTTGCGTTTGTTATATACCGCAATTTCACTTACTCCCCAAAGCTTTGCAATAAAGTTATCGGAAAAGCCCATAATTTTTGCAGCTTTTAAGGTTTCAGCATCATCAACATTTGCTTTAAGGGCATTCTCCATATTAACAATCGATTTTATGCTATCTAGGAAAAGCTCTGTTATCTTGGTCATTTCATGAAGTTTTTCGGTCGTATATCCGCGACGAATAAGCTCAGTTACAGCAAAAATTGTATCATCTCTGAATTCGCTGATATAATCCTCTAACTCCGCTTCGGTCATATTATCAAATTTCGGACTGTGGAAATGGCAAACTCCGGTTTCTAAAGAACGAACGGATTTTAAGAAACATTCTTCTAAAGTAGAACCAATTCCCATAACCTCGCCGGTTGCTTTCATCTGAGTTCCCAAAAGATTAGGAGCAGAAGCAAATTTATCAAACGGAAAACGAGGAAATTTAGCAACAATATAATCGAGTTTCGGCTCAATAGCAGCAGTTCCTCCCGCTACAGGGATATCCTCAAGCGCCATACCGATTGCAATTTTAGCTGTAACCCTTGCAATAGGATATCCGCTCGCCTTTGAAGCAAGCGCAGAAGAACGCGAAACTCGGGGGTTAACCTCGATAAGAAAGTATTCACTGGTTTCGGGATTTAAAGCAAACTGAACATTGCATCCACCCTCAATTTTAAGCTCACGAATAATCTTAATCGCGCTGTCATTCAGCATTTTAAGATCATGATCATTCAAAGAAAGAATAGGTGCTACAACTATAGAATCGCCAGTATGAACGCCAACAGGGTCAACATTTTCCATACCGCAGATGGTTATTGCATGGTCGTTAGAATCTCGCATAACCTCAAATTCTATTTCTTTATAACCCTTAACGCTCTTTTCAATAAGAACTTGAGAAACGGGAGAAAGCTTAAACGCATTAGTTCCAACTTCAACAAGTTCTTCCTCGTTATAGGCAAATCCGCCGCCCGTTCCGCCTAAGGTAAATGCAGGACGGAGAACAACAGGATAGCCTATTCTTTTTGCTGCGGCTTTAGCTTCTTCGAGATTATATGTTATTTCCGAGGGAATAACGGGCTCGCCTATTGATTCGCAAAGTTCTTTAAATCTCTCGCGGTCTTCAGCAAGCTCGATGCTTTCGCTGCTTGTTCCTAAAAGCTCTACCCCGCATTCGGTTAAAATACCTTTCTTTTCAAGCTGCATAGCTAAGTTAAGGCCTGTCTGTCCGCCAATTCCGGGAACGATTGCATCAGGTCTTTCATATCTTAAAATCTTTGCAACATATTCAAGCGTCAAAGGCTCCATATATACCTTGTCCGCAATAGTTGTGTCGGTCATAATTGTTGCAGGATTGGAGTTAACTAAAATAACCTCATAGCCCTCTTCTCTAAGCGCTAAGCAAGCCTGCGTTCCGGCATAGTCGAATTCGGCTGCCTGTCCGATAACGATAGGACCTGAGCCGATAATAAGCACCTTTTTAATGTCTGTTCTTTTTGCCATTTTTAAGCCTCCCGAAAAAAATTAACAAATTTATCAAATATTTTTATATATTGTTTTACCGCCGCAAACGGTCAAAATACATTTACCGAAAACCTTCATTCCCTCAAACGGAGTTGCTTTTCCTTTTGAAAGGAATTCGTTAGGATCAATAGTTTCTGACTTGTTTAGATCCCAAACGGTAAAATCGTTTCCAAGCGGTATATTAAAACGCTTACGAGGATTTATCGCAAGCAGTTCTATCAATTTTTCAAGCGATATTATATCTTTTTTAACAAGATGTGTATAAAGAACCGAAAAGGCTGTTTCCAAACCTACTATTCCAAAAGCACTCTTTTCGAGTCCTCTTGCTTTTTCTTCTGCGCTATGCGGAGCGTGGTCGGTTGCTATCATATCTATCGTTCCGTCTTTAACACCTTCGATTAAAGCTTTTTTGTCTTCTGAAGAACGAAGTGGCGGATTCATTTTAAATCTGCCGTTTTCTTCTAAATCATTTTCATCTAAAACCAAATAATGCGGTGCTGTTTCGCAGGTTATATTCAAGCCTTCTTCTTTAGCTTTGCGAATAAGCTCTACGCTTTCTTTAGTAGATATATGGCAAATATGATAAGCGCAACCCGTCTCTCTAACAAGATCTAAATCGCGCGCTATCTGCCCCCACTCGCTCTCGCTACATATACCTTTATGCGAATGCTTCTCGGCATAAGAACCCTTATGAATATATCCGCCGAAAAGAAGTGAATTATCTTCACAATGAGCAACTATGATTTTACCAAGATTTTTAGCCCTTAACATGGCCTCTCGCATCATATCTTCGCTCTGAATGCCTTTCCCATCATCTGAAAAAGCAATAGCATCATTCATATTTTCCATATCGGAAAGTTTCTCACCCATTTGCGACACCGTTATCGAGCCAAGCGGATAAACATTTATAGAAGCATCGCGATCAATTATATCGAGCTGAAGTTTTAGATTATCCTTGCAATCGGGTACGGGGTTTAAATTCGGCATCGTACAAACAGCGGTATATCCACCTCTTGCCGCCGCATTACTTCCCGTTTTTATCGTTTCCTTATAAGAAAACCCCGGCTCGCGAAAATGCACATGCACATCGCAAAAACCGGGGAAAATAACATATTCAGGGGCAGAAAGAACACTTATGCAGGGAGAGGACAAAAAAGCCGACAAATCAAAATTCGGTAATGCTATAATATTGAATTTCGGTGTCTGTCCGCCTGTCATAATATTCTCCTTCTATATAAACAAAGACTTGCCGATTCGGCAAGTCAAATAACGCTAAATCAACATTATGATTTCTAGCAAATCATAACGTAAAAAATAAAGCATATTTCAATCTTGCCGATCTCTCTGAATCATGGTTAAAGATTTGTTATGATTTTATCATATTTTTTTTAAATTGTCAATTGATAAGATAATAATATGGATAACAAATATAAGTTACTTTTTATTTCAACTTTCGTCAATTTTACCTAAACTAAAAAATTAGTTTTTTCGTCTCAAAAATTATCCTTTTTATATAATTTTTAGTTTAGGATTGATTTTTTTATAAAAACGGGATATAATAAGATAGTTTGAACAGCAAATCTTACGATTTCAAAAAAGGTAAGGGGCGTTTGTTTTTGGAAAAATATATTATAAACGGGCCAACAAGGCTCACCGGTTCTGTAACTATCAGCGGAGCTAAAAATGCAGCTTTAGGTATTCTTCCCGCTGTTTTATTAACTGATGAAACCTGTATTATAGAAAATGTGCCCGATATCAGCGATGTTGCTATAATGCTTCAGATTTTAACTGATATGGGTGCTTCTGTACGTTTGCTTGATAAGTCAACTTATGAAATTAACGCATCAGGTATTTTAGTAAGCGATGCTCCTAAGGACATTGCAAGAAAAATGCGCGCATCTTATTATTTCTTAGGCGCCCTTCTCGGTCGCTTCTCTGAAGCAAAAGTTCCGATGCCGGGCGGTTGCGATTTAGGTGTTCGCCCTATAGATCAGCATATAAAAGGCTTTGAATCGCTTGGCGCTAAAGTTTCTATTGAAAACGGCGGCATTATCGAGGCTCGCGCGGACAAGCTTTTGGGAAATCAGATATATCTTGATACGGTTTCTGTAGGTGCAACTATAAATATCATTTTAGCAGCTGTAAAGGCAGAGGGCCTTACAATTATTGAGAATGCCGCTAAAGAACCGCACATAGTTGATTTAGCAAACTTCTTAAACTCTATGGGCGCAGATATTATGGGTGCCGGAACAGATGTTATTAAAATAAGAGGTGTTTCTTATCTCCACGGTACGACATATTCCATCATTCCTGACCAGATAGAAGCAGGAACATTTATGGCAGCAGCAGTTGCAACGCGCGGAAGAATTCTTATAAAGAATGTTACCCCTAAGCATCTTGAGCCTATAACTGCCAAGCTTTTAAAAATGGGCGTTACCGTTGAGGAATATGATGATAGCATATTAGTTAGCTGCGATGGTGAAATCGGCAGAACTAATATTAAAACCTTCCCTCACCCCGGTTTTCCTACCGATATGCAGCCGCAGATTGCAGCCGTTCTTTGTTTAGCTAACGGTACGAGCATTATAACCGAGGGTGTTTGGGAAAATCGTTTCCGCTATGTTGATGAACTGCGCAGAATGGGTGCTAATATTTCTGTTGACGGCAAGGTTGCGGTTATTGAAGGCATCGAATCATTCCATGCAGCTCCCTCAAGGCAACCGACCTTCGAGCAGGTGCTGCTATGATAATCGCCGCGCTTACCGCAGAAGGTACAAGCGAAATTGAAGATATCTATCATATCGAACGCGGTTATGAGAATATAACACAAAAATTCAATCTTTTAGGTGCGGATATCAGAAAAATCTCGGTACCCGAAGCGCTTTACGAAGAAGCACTTTAATTTAGGAGAACTTTATGCCGAAATTTTATTCCCTCTTTAGTTCGAGCAAAGGGAACTGTGCCTATCTTGAAAACGAGTACGGAGGCATTTTAATTGATGCCTCCCCTTCTTTTAAAGCTATAGAAGAAGCTTTTATTTCAAGAGGGCTTAATCCCGAAAACATAAAAGGCGTTATTATAACCCACGAACATTCAGACCATGTTGGAGCATTAAAAACGCTATCAAAAAAATTAAACATTCCGATTTATGCCTCAAAAAAGGTGTTGAATTTCCTTGTAAACAAGGATTTTATAAATCCCGAATCTTCTGTTTTTGAAATTGAAGAAAATAAGAATATTGAAATTTCAGGATTTGATATATCCCCTTTTAAAACTCCTCATGATGCTTTAGAAAGTTTTGGATTTGTTATAAATTCGGAAAACGCATCCTTAGGCTTTGCAACAGACTTAGGATATATGCCTCTCGAAATTCTGAATAAACTTAAAACTTGTAATACTCTTTACATAGAATCAAACTACGATGAAAATATGCTTTTATGCGGAAAATATAACAAGCTTTTAAAAATGCGCATTATGAGCGACCACGGGCACCTTTCCAACTATGATTGCTCTTTGGCGCTAAAAGCCCTTGTCCCCGAAGGTGTCAGAAGGGTTATTCTCGCTCATTTAAGCGAAGAAAATAATACACCTTCCTTAGCAAAAGCAGAAGCTTTAAACTCGCTCGACCAAATAGGAGCAAAAGAGGGATCTGATTATACTCTTTCCGTAAGCTCTCGTCAGGGTATTATTAACCCTATCTTATTCTGAGGTGCTGCAAATGGTTAAAATTAAAATTATAAATGTAGGCACCAATAAAGAAAGCTATTTTAAAGAAGGGATAAACGAATATATAAAGAGGTTATCTCCTTTTGCGTCGGTTGAAATGATTTCGCTTCCCGAAACAAAGCTTCCCTTTTCTCCCTCTGATGCCGAAATTAAAGCAGGACTTGAAAAAGAAGCAGACTTTGTTTTGAAAAATATCCCCCCCTCTTCTTTTGTTTTTGCCCTTTGCATAGAAGGCAAAGAGCTTTCCTCAGAAGAATTCTCTATCCTTTTACAAAACAAAATGTCTTCTTACAGTAGTTTTACCTTTATTATTGGCGGTTCCTTCGGACTTTCGGAAGAAATTAAAAGAAAAGCCGATAATAAATTATCCTTTTCAAAAATGACTATGCCGCATACGCTTGCAAAGCTTTTCTTAGCAGAGCAGCTTTACCGCGCCTTTTCGATTATGAACGGCGGCAAATATCATAAATGAGGTTTCTGTTATGAAAAAACTCTTAATTAAATTCAGATATACTATTTTGTCCTTAGCGAAACTTTTTATGTTTGCTTCGCTGGTCGGTCTTTTTACATTTGTTTACCTTGAACAGTATCAAGAAGCAACATTGGCATATAGAGCTAATGCTTTTGCGGTTTTGGTTTATGCCGCTATTCTCTTCTTCTTTATGAGAATGTACGGAGGATATAATATAGGATATCTTAGAAAAAATGAGCTTTCATATTCTCTTGCTGTATCTTGTTTCTTTGCAGATACTGCGTTATATGTTATTATGTGTATGTTCTCGGAGTCTTTCCTATATCCGACGGCAATGATAGGTCTTTTCATTATGCAAACAATAGTAGGTATAATCCTAACTGCCGTTTTCAACAGACTTTATTTCTATCTCTATCCCGCGCGTCAGGTAGCCTTAGTTTGCCACGATCGGGAATCCGCTCATTCTATTATCAATAAAATTAAAACCAGTAAGGACCGATATACTCTTCGCTGTGTTCTCCCCGATACCCTTGAATATGAAAAGATAATTAAGGTTATCCGCAATTTCGAGTCTGTTATAATTCACGATGTAAGTCTTGAGATGAAAGCTCAGCTTTTAGATTATTGTTATAGTACGGGTAAACGAGTTTATATTGTGCCCTCTGCTCAGGACCTTATAATGGCAAACAGCCATATGACTCAGATATTCGATACAACCGCCATTCTTTGCAAAAACCGCGGACCATCTATGGAGGAGCGAATTATAAAAAGAAGCTTCGATATTTTAGTTTCTTTAGTAGGTCTTATTTGTCTTTCTCCTATAATGCTGATAGTAGGTTTGATTATCCATTTTTACGATGGAGGCCCCGCATTCTTTAAGCAAAAACGACTTACCGAGCGCAGAAAGGTATTTACTCTTTATAAATTCCGCAGTATGAGGGTTGATTCAGAGGCAGACGGAAAGGCGAGACTTGCAAGCGCTAACGATGATAGAATAACCCCTGTTGGCAAATTTATCCGTGCAACAAGGCTCGATGAAATACCTCAGCTTATAAATATTCTGAAAGGTGATATGAGCTTAGTTGGTCCTCGCCCCGAACGCCCCGAAATAGCAGAGGAATATGAAAAGATATATCCCGCATTTAAGTATCGCCTAAAAATGAAAGCAGGACTTACAGGATATGCCCAGGTAAACGGGAGATATAGCACCTCTCCAGTTGATAAACTGCTTTTAGACCTAAGATATATCCAAAACTTCTCTCTTTTAACCGATTTAAAGATACTTTTAAAAACCATTAAGGTTGTTTTTATGCCCGACAGTGCCGAAGGCTTTTCCGAAGAAAAAACCGATGTTTCTCAAATTGAATTTATCAACCACGATTCAGAAAGCTAAAAAAATCTCCGAGATATCTCGGAGATTTTTTTATGCCCATTTGCCTTCTCTTTTTAATCTGTTGATAGTATTGTTATGTCCTGTTAAAGTATCATTGTAATAAAAATTCATATCTGCATCTGTAACAAAATAATAGGCGCTGACTGTTTCGTCGGGATAAAGAACTGCTTTCAATGCCTCTTCAGTAATGCAGTTTATAGGTCCGGGTGGAAGTCCGCCGTTTGTATAGCTATTATAATATTCTGTATTGAAGGGATAGTTTCCTGTAATATCCGATTGCAACAAAGCATCTTTGCCCCAATCATTCAATCTGTTCCAGAAAACCGCGGCGACCTTAGGCATTGCTTCAATATCTCCGCAGCATTCACCCTCGACAACTGAAGCGAAGGTAAACACCTCATTAACAGTAAGACCTAACTCTTCTGCGCGAGCTTTTTCATCTGCTCCAAAAATTTCTTCAGTCCTTTTCAATAAAACATTCAAAACTCTTAATGGCTCATCATTCCTATAAAAGGTATAGGTATCAGGATAAAGATATCCTTCTAATTTATAAGCTACCTTATAGCTGTTTGAAAGTTCATCTTTTAAAGAAAAAGTATATTCTCCGGAACGGCAGGCAGATAGAAAATCTTTAGCGGAGCAAACTCCGTTTTCCTCTAAAATAGCAGATATATTAGAAATATTTGCATTTTCGGGAATTCTAACATCAACTGTTGGCTTATAAGCGTAGGTAGAAAGAGCGGTTAAAATCTCGCTATAGCTCATTGATGAATTAACTGTATGCTCGCCATAGCTTATCATAGGTGTTTCACCGCTAATGCGCAAATAAACCTTAAACAAAAGTTCATTTATTATTATGTCTTTATCTTTAAGTTCAGACAAAACCTCGGATATGGTTTCGCCCTCTTCAACAGGTATCTTTATATCTTCCTTTTCTCCTGTAACGCCGAAAACATCAAACGACATTATCGCTATAAAAATTAATATAATAACAACCGCTGCCATCAGCGATATTAAAACTATTTTCTTTTTAAAAGACATTTTTCCACTTCCCTTCGACAATTTAGTTTAACACAAAACCTACTCAATTACAAGCATAATAACAAATAATAAAACCCGTCTGAACAGACGGGTTCGTTTCACATATAGTCGAATTTCATTCCTAAAGCTTTCATATTATAAATAAGCTGTTTTTTAAAGCTCAGGTGTAAAATAACCTTCGAATATGTTTCACAGATGTCATAGGTTTCATATTCTGCCACATAAACTTCTCAATACCACTTTGCACCTTGCCGACATATTCTCTCGCTTTATGGGCGTCCTTGATTTCATCAAGAGTATTTGAGCCTAACTGCATTCGGGTAATCTTTATATCCTCTGCAAAGGCTTTGTTTGAATTTCTGACCGAAGTCAATACCATCGTGTATAGGTCATAAACCTCTTGCAACTGCTCTAAAGTCATATTGCGAAGAGAAATATTTCCAACCTTTTTCTGAACAGACTCAATTCTGCTGAAGATAATTTCATCATACTGACTATTTACCGATTCATCGGTTGAGTTTTTAATCTCATTGTAGGCTTCCTTCAGAGCCGACAGTTTCTCACTCAGCTTATCACCTTGACTCTGAATGCGGTCTCTCGATTCAGTAAGCGAAGCAATAATCTCCGGATTTGTTTCTTTAGCAATAAGAGCATCATACTTTGCAACCCTTTCATCTGCACTAACAGTATCCATATTGATAGCATCAAGCGCAGCTGCAACTGCCTTCTGCAAACCTACCATTACGTGCTTTTCCTTAGTGCCTTTGAGGAGCAACTTGTTAAGGTCATTTACAACCTTCTTAATCTTATGCCTCATTTCAGTTTTGTTTCTGCCCTCAACCGCCTTTTTGCGAGACTCTTTATAATATTCTATCGTTTCTTTTCTCTCATTAGCGACCTTTTCTTTATATGCTTTGAGAATTTCTTCATCCTTCTGCTTCTGTTTCTTTTTAGCAAGTTCCTTTTCTCTGTTTAAAACATTCTGCAAAGGTTTAGTAGCTTCAAGTGAGAGAAGCTGGCGGTCATATATATTGATGCGGTTGGCAGTCTTGATTGCCTCATCTTGCAATTTACGAAGTTTTCCCTTATCTCTTGGTCCTTCAGCAAAGGAAAGTTCCTTTATTTCTGCTCGAAGTTCGGTCAGTTTCTTTTGTTCTGTCTCAATAAGTGCAATCTTGCTCTTATACTCATTAAGTTTTTTTCTTTCAATTTCATTCTGTGCAGTTCCTTCAAGAGAATTTACAAGCAAAGAACGAGCCGATGTGGAGTTAGCATCACGGTCTGAGTAAAGAACCGTCGGCTCATTTTTTATAATCTGCGCTTTATTTATAACCGCAACCATATAGTTGTCGCCTGCAACCTTGTCGAAAATAAAACAATCATAACCTTGTTTTTTCAATTCATTAATTCTCGCAGAAACATCTGTATCCGAATTACTAAACACTCGATTATCATTAGTAATATAAAACGGCTTCTTGCACATTACATAGCCCTGTTCAACACTCTTGGATTTGTCTGTGAAATTCTTCTCGCTTGAAGAAAGGGCTATAAGTCCACCTAACAAAGTATCAACTTTAGGGCCGTTGTTACTAACGATATAACTTAGTTCCGCAGGATTTCCATTTTCATCTGCGACAAAATTTGCTGTTGACAAACCTGTATTATTTGGCATATAATAATTACAAAGCACTGAACTTTGCCTTTTCGGTAGGGCTCTTGCACTTGTTGCAAGCGCAGCCGCCGTTGCCAAAGTAGGTGCTTTATACATTGTATAGCCTATTAAATCACTCGGTTTATTTTTGCCGAGTGGTTTTATTATTTCTTCGGCATATAATGTATATCCATTCACTTTATAGCTTGTCACAATTGATGAATTTCCACGCTTCGTTTTTGTCGGTTTGATATTGCTCGGCATTTTGTTGTCTTTTATGGCAGATAAATGTCTTGCAATATCTTTTTCATTTATGGGCAATTGCGCTCTTAATCCCTCTCGCAAAAAATCCCCATGCTCCTTAAGCGCATGTTTTATCATTGCATTTGAGAACTTGTGCTTCCCTCCTGCATATTTGCCCCTATAAGAGTCATCGTTGGTTTGATTCACAAGACGATTTATCGCTTTATTTTGTTCCGATGTAATGTCGCTCAATTCCATCATTGAATCTTTTGAAGTTGTTGCTGCTCGCTTAACTATATTCTCTACATCAGCATCAATAGGATAATCTCTCTCGCTATACCTAATATCATTTTTCTCGGGATTGAATCTCTCTGTCAACGGAATAACAGCGCCCTTATCATCATAGGTTATCGGGTCGGCAGATTTGACTTGGTTAGAACTAAATACAACTATCTGATTTATCGGATTCGTGCTTCCGTTGTAATTTCTTGCAATTATTCCATCATATCCGTTTTTCTGTAATACCTTGTCAATATTATCAAGTGTTACACTCTCACCAAATTCGGTAGAAAGTTTTTTCAAATCGGTATTGTCTAATCGAGTGCCGAAGATTTCATAAGGATTTTTAACAGAAG
The DNA here is from genome assembly GCA_018110785.1 of Oscillospiraceae bacterium. GTDB lineage: Bacteria > Bacillota > Clostridia > Oscillospirales > JAGBHD01 > RGIG9114. The sequence continues at coordinate 7,291 of JAGBHD010000006.1, read as the reverse complement.
CGTATAACTCCATTACATTTCCTGTTTCAGTATACATTTCAGAAAGATTTTTATTTGGAGTTAAATAAATTCCTTTTCCGAAATTCAGTTTGCCGCTGGTCCTCTGCTTATTAGTATTAAACTCCGTAAATTCCGAATCAGTTCCGTGATAAACCTTCTGGGTATATCCTGCCCTCTTTGCCGCTTCATCAACTAATTCCTGCGCCGCTTTAGCATCACCACGATTTACTGCATCTATGTAAGCCACATCTCGAGCAGACTGTTTCTCAGAATTTTCCTTGACATTTTCGATAGGATTGGATATAATATTATTGGAAACCACCACAGAACCGGTTTGAGCCGTTACATCAGGGCTATTTGCATTGATGAGCTGTGAGGTTTCTTTTTTATATCCACTTTTTCCTATAAAAGCAGACACAACATATAGGGTTTTGGCTTTAGTATCAGGAACAGCTTGAACAACATAATAAGACTTACTACCTATCTGCTTTTCATATAAAACGGTGTCAGCTGTTTTATTTCGACCATTTTTCATATAAGAATATGCTTGGGTTTTTCCCGATTTTCGCAAGTCATCGTAATTATTGATGATGTATTCCATTTTTGCGATATCTCTATTATCAGACATAGATTTATCAGCTTTTCCATTTTTTCCATGGTCAATAATTATGTGTTCTAATTGCCTTGCTTCAACAACCATTTTAAAACCATACACATTGATGCCTGTTAATCGATATATATCAGTCGCAACTTTATTAGGAACTACACCTAAATATGCTTTTTCATTTGCTTTAAAGTCTCCATTTTCAACTTTTTTAAGTAGTCCCAATATTTGATTATTCTCCTTAGCTGCTTCATATCTTTCGCTATATTTATCACCACTATTTTTAGTGGTGTTTTTTTGTGCCTTTACATCAGCATTAGCAAAATTAGAACTTGCATCTTGAAGAGCATCGATGAATAAGGTCTGTATCTCCTTGAAGGAATCCTTCATCGTGGTAACAAGCTTGCCTTCTTCGGATTCAGGCGCATAACCTTTATAAGCAGAGTTAAGTTTGCGGACAAGATTATCTATCCAAGATTTAATCTTATTGAAAAGACCTTTATCTCTTTTATAAAGTTCTTTTATAACCTTGCCATCGGTAAGCATCGACTCCATTGAGTCTGCAACCATTTCTTCAAAGGCTACATCATAGGATATTGTTCTACCATTATCCTTGGCTTTCTGCATCTGTCTTCTGACAAGGGTATCAACAGAAACGCCTTTTTCTCCATACTGTTCTACAAGGAAATCTGCAAGAGCCTTGAATTTGACAGGAGACCATTGCTTTATAAAATGAGAAAGTTCGTGAGCTATGGTATACATCATAGTTCCTTGACCAAAGTTTCCTGCATTTAAATCTATCCAAATGCTTCCATCTTTAGGATTATAAAAACCATTCGGTGCAGCTTTTATAACACCATTAATAGTTCGATAAAAAAATAGAAAATGCAACCGCTCTTATGAAAACAACGGATTAAAATTAGAGGAGATCGCCTCCGTGGTAGGCTATAACTCTTATAACGGCTTATATATCGCATATCAAAAACTTACAGGCTCCTCCCCCCAATATAGTACGAAACAGCAAATAGCACGCTAATTCTGTGGGGACTTTTTTATCAATAACCAACTAAAGTTTTATTGAATACTATATTGTATAGGACGATTACTAAAAATTACAAAACGGAGGCTCCTTATGAATAAAATATTAGAAATAAAGGACCTCGGCCTTATATATCAAACTAAAGATAAAGAACTCGAAGCTATTAAAAACATCTCCTTTTCAGTAAACTCCGGAGAATTTATAGGCATCGTAGGTCCTAGCGGATGCGGAAAATCTACACTTCTATCTTTAATAGCGGGACTTATAAAGCCCTCAAAAGGAGAAATTATTCTATCCGAGGGGGCTCATTCAACCGGATATATGCTTCAAAAGGACTATCTATTCCCTTGGCGGACAATATGGGAATATGTTATTTTGTGTTTGGAAATAAAAAAGGCCAAAACAAAGGAAAATATCGAAAAGGTTGTAAGGCTTTTAAAAACATATGGACTTTATGAATTTAGAAATGCCTATCCCGATGAGCTTTCGGGAGGTATGCGTCAGCGCTCTGCGCTGATACGAACATTAGCAACCGATCCTGATATTCTGCTTCTCGACGAAGCATTTTCTGCCCTCGATTATCAAACTCGTCTTGCTGTTGCTGATGATATATATTCTATTATAAAAAATGAAAATAAAACAGTTTTGATGGTAACACATGATATTTCAGAATGTGTTAGCCTTGCTGACAGAGTAATTGTTCTATCTACCCGCCCTGCTGTAATAAAAAGCGAATATAAAATAGATTTCGGTAATGAGGTTTTAACACCTTTACAAAAGCGTGATCGACCGGAATTTTCTCAGTATTTTAACAAGATATGGGGTGATATTGATATCCATGTCTGAAGAACGAAAAATTTATCTAAAAAAAATAAAGCGCGAGAAAAATTTAGCAACCTTTTTTAAAATTTTTATTTTAATCGGCTTTTTTGCTATTTGGGAAGTAGCCGCTATTACGGGAATTATTGACCCATTTATAACAAGCCAACCCTCTCGCATTGTAACAACAATTATTAATTTATATAAGCAGAATTCTTTATGGCAGCATATACTTATAACAGCCTATGAAACCTGTATGGGCTTTATTTTAGGTACAATTCTCGGAACTCTAATCGCATCCTTGTTATGGTGCTTCCCTTTCTTGTGTAAAGTATTAGAGCCTTACATGGTAGTTCTCAATAGTTTGCCTAAAATAGCCTTAGGTCCGATATTTATTGTTTGGATTGGCTCAGGCCCTTCTGCAATTATCGTTATAACCCTTACAATTTCTTTAATCGTTTGTATTATGGATGTACTCGGTGGCTTCATAGCAACCGATAAAGACCAAATAAAATTAATTCAAACCTTTGGCGGTAATAAGCTTCAAACCTTTACTAAGGTTGTTCTCCCCTCTAATCTTCCCGTTATTGTAAATGCCCTTAAAATAAGCGTAGGTATGTCGTGGGTAGGCTCTATAGTTGGTGAATTCTTAGTTTCCAAAGAAGGACTTGGTTATTTGATTGTATATGGCAGTCAGGTCTTTAAACTTGATTTGGTTATGGCAAGTGTTTTAATACTTTGCATTATCGCAACCGTCATGTATTATGCCGTATTACAATTCGAGAAGCTTGTTTTAAAAAGCCGACGGATGAACTAATCCTCTGCTTTAAATTTATATGCCTGCTATAATCAGGAGAAAGGTGCTTCATGAAACATTTAAGCAAAAAAATCATCTGTATTCTATGCTGCCTTAGTCTTTTAGCAGTAATCCTTTGCGGTTGCTCAAGGACTAAGGAAAACGGAGTTATAACCTTAACGGTAAGCGAAGTTGCTCATTCCGTATTTTATGCTCCGCAATATGCAGCGATAGCTTTAGGTTATTTTGAAGAAGAAGGACTTAATATTGAACTTATAAACGGAAACGGAGCCGACAAGGTTATGACCTCTGTTCTTTCGGGCGAAGCCGATATCGGCCTTGCTGGACCTGAAGCGGCAATTTATGTTTACCTTGAAGGAAAAGAAGATCATGCCGTTGTTTTCTCTCAGCTTACAAAGCGCGACGGCTCATTTTTAGTCAGCCGAGAGCCTATTGAAAACTTCAGCTTTGACCTATTAAAAGGCAAATATATTATCGGAGGCAGAGCCGGTGGAGTTCCTCTGATGACATTGGAATATGTTCTTAAGCAAAACGGACTCTACCCTGGAAAAGACCTTACCGTTGATTCATCTGTTCAGTTTGCTATGATGGCAGGAGCATTTACGGGCGGAACAGGCGATTTTGTTACCCTTTTCGAGCCTACTGCATCAGCTGTAGTTTCTGAGGGCAAAGGATATATTGTAGCATCTATTGGTGAAGAAAGCGGAGAAATTCCATATACTGCTTATTTTGCTAACAAGAGCTTTTTATCCGAAAATCCCGAAACTGTGCAGAAATTTACAAATGCTATAACAAAGGGACAAAAATGGGTAGCAACCCATTCTGCGGCAGAAATTGCCGAGGTTATTGCGAGTTTCTTTCCGGATACCGACCTTCCTCTTTTAACTAAAGCTATGCAAAGCCATATTGATATTGATGCTTGGAACACAGATTCCGTTATGGAAAAACAGGCTTTCGACCGTTTACAAGATGTTATGACAGAAGCTGGCGAACTGGATAAAAGAGTTGATTTTGAAGCCTTGGTTGACAACAGTTTTGCTCAAAAAGCAAAATAAATTTATAGGGATGCCGATTTGGCATCCCTATCTTTTTTCAAAAAATGTAAAAAAACATCAAAAAGGTATTGAATTTTAAAAAAAACAGTATTATAATTGCTCTTGTTAATTGAATATTACCTATATGATGTTGGCAGGAAAAACAGTTAGGCTGTGCCGAAGGAGTAACACTCTCAGGAATTCCTATGGGAATGAAGACTGTCAGCGGATAGGACTTTGGAGAATCCCGTTTTTATCGGGTGCCGAAGGGGCAAAGCGATTTTCGCATCAATCTCTCAGGCAAAAGGACAAAGTTTTATTTTTTGCGCTACCAAGCTGCGGTGGCGAATAAATGTTTGTTTTTTTGACGGATCGAATGCCCTTCGATCCGTTTAATTTTTTTATAAGGAGTTTTTAAATTATGGAGGCATTTTTTAATTCGCTAACCCAAATAAACAGCGTTATCAACGAATTTGTTTGGGTAAAAATCGGACTTGTTCTGCTTATCGGAACAGGTATTCTTATGACCTGCTGCACTAAGTTTTTTCAGCTAAGCCACATTGGCTTATGGTTTAAACATACATTAGGCAGTCTGTTTAAGAAAAATGTAATAGGACACACAAAAGATAAGTCGATTTCCCCTTTTCAGGCGCTTTGTACTGCCCTCGCCGCAACCGTTGGAACAGGTAACATAGCGGGTGTTGCCGCAGCTATAGCAATCGGCGGCGCAGGAAGCGTTTTTTGGATGTGGATAGCAGCATTTTTCGGAATGATGACTAACTACTCTGAGAATGTTCTCGGAATTTACTACCGCAGAAAAAACAAAGACGGCGAATGGTCGGGCGGTGCTATGTATTACCTTTCTGAAGGTCTTGGAAAAAAGAAAAACTGCAAAATTATAGGAAAAGTCCTAGCTGTTCTTTTCTCTATTTTTGCCATTCTTGCTTCTTTCGGCATCGGAAATATGGGACAAGTAAATAAAATTGTTGCAAATATTGAATCTGCATTTAAAATCCCTACTCTTTCTTCTCAAACAGTATTTGGCGATATTTCTCTTTATGCTGTTATTATCGGTATCGTTCTTATGATTCTTGCCGCCCTTATTATCCTTGGCGGACTTAAAAGAATCGCCAATGTTGCGGAAAAGATTGTACCTTTTATGGTAGTTGCCTTTGTTTTCGGAAGCTTTATCGTAATCGGTGTAAACTATAATCAAATCATTCCTGCTTTCAAAGCAATTTTTGTTACAGCATTTAAACCTATAGCAGCTCTCGGCGGTGGTATCGGCTATTTAATAAGCACCGTTATAACTCAGGGCTTCAAACGCGGTGTATTCTCAAATGAAGCAGGTCTCGGCTCTTCCGTTATGGTACATTCCAATTCCAATATTAAAGAGCCCGTTAAGCAGGGTATGTGGGGCATATTCGAAGTATTTGCAGATACAATGGTAGTTTGCACAATGACCGCTTTAGTTGTTCTTACCTCAGGTGTTTACAACCTTGAAACAGGATCTCTTGCCGAAGGTCTTACCGATGCAACACTTGTCGGCTCCGCATTTAACTCCGTTTTCCCTTGGTGGAATATAGGAGAAAAATTTATAGCAGTTGCTATGTTGCTTTTCGCATTTACAACAGTTCTCGGCTGGTCGCATTACGGAACTAAGGCAGTTGAATATCTTTTCGGAACTAAAGGAACTAAGGTTTATAAAGTAATCTTTGTTCTTATGATAATCTCGGGAGCTTTAATGACATCTTCCCTCGCTTGGGATATTTCAGACACATTTAACGGTCTTATGATGATGCCTAACTTAATAGGCGTTGTTGCCCTTTGTCCGTTGGTTACAAAAATAACCTCTAACTATCTAAGAAGAAAGGTTAAAGGCGAAAAAATTGATCCTATCCTTTCATATGATGAAGAAATTCAAAAAGAAATGGAAATAAATCTTGATAAGGAAGACTAATTAAATCGGTAAACAAAAAAAGAAACTCATCGCTTGATGAGTTTCTTTTTTTGTTTACTTAATTTCTGAGGAAATTTCTTTTATCAACGTTCCCTCTTTATCGCCTGCAAAAGACAAGGTTTGCAGGTGTAAATAACAAAGTCCATTCGGCGCTTTTCCTGTCATTTCCTTAGTTTCTTTCTTTTCGCCATTTATGTAAAGCTCTGCTTTATTTCCATCAAATTTAACTGTCGCGTCAGTCCATGTGTTTTTATCGGTTTCTTTTAGTTCAAAACTAAAGTTTGCAAAATCCTTAACAGTTTCATCTTGAACATTCATCAAATAATCGAGCAACGAAATTCTTAATCCCTTTCCTAAAACGCGAAGCTTAATGTTAACTTCACCCTTTTTACCCGACGGGAAGTTCCAAACCGCACCCTGAATATTATTCCAGAGAATATCGTCATTAGTATTACGAATAAGCAAAACCTCGCTGTAATCAGCATCGGGATTCGGAACTAACAGAGCTCCATTAGTTCTGTTCCATTGGTCGTGGCCTATCTGTCCGCCCTTTTCAGCGGAAATGCTCTTAACAAAAACATGTGTAGTAAGAGCATCAAGGCCGCTTCTGAAATCTTCTTTGCGAGTTTTTTCATAAAGCCAGTTTACATCGAAAATCATAACCTTCGACATAAGCCTGTTCTGACCTAAATGTATAAGCACCTTACCGTATGGAAGTTCAAACATCTGGCATTGCTGAACGCTCTTATCACGAGAAGACCTATTACCATCACATACTCTGAAATCTGCGCGATTGCGGCACTCATTAAGGCAAAGCTCTCTTATATGAGACCAAGTTTTTCCATTATCTTCTGATATTGCTATGCAGTTAGCATCACGGTTTGTAAAAACATCTTCAAGCCAACCTTTTTTCTCCCAATCGCCTAACGGAGGAAAAACATTTTCCTTATCCTGTTCAGGAAGCGGTTTATTATTATTCCAGAAGAAAAGAATTCTTCCGTCATTTAATTTCAAAAAT
>JAGBHD010000055.1 GCA_018110785.1 Oscillospiraceae bacterium | reverse complement strand
CGGAGAAGGAGGGATTCGAACCCTCGAACCACTTTTGATGGTTACACGATTTCCAGTCGTGCGCCCTCGACCGGACTAGGCGACTTCTCCATAAACATTATTTAAAACAGCCTTTATATATTATCAAATAATAGCTCCTTTGTCAATACAAAAAACAGATTTTTTTCGGTTGCAAAAGATTTTTTTCTATGTTATCATATCCTATGCAAGGATAGTTTGCCTTTATCCCGATTTCCCGCCGTACCGACAATTCGTGTGCGGCTTTAATTATAAAAGGAGGAGAAAATTTTGTATTCTGCCGATAATCTAGACAAAAAAATCATTTCGGACTTGATTTCTGAAAATGACATTTCGGTCTCTGTATTCCCCTCCCTACCATCAACCAACGATTTTGCAAAGGAATTAGCTCTTGACGGTGCTAAGGAAAAAACTTTAATTCTTGCCGAAAACCAAACCGCGGGCCGCGGAAGAACAGGCAAACAGTTTTTCTCACCCAGTGGTAGCGGAGTTTACTTAAGCCTAATTCTCCGTCCTGTATTTCCCCCATCAGAGTCCTATAAAATTACATTATCTGCCGCAGTAGCGCTGTGCGAAACGCTCGAAGTAATGGGAGTTTCCCCCTCTATTAAATGGGTAAATGATATATTTTTAGGCGGCAGAAAGGTTGCAGGAATATTAACCGAAGCGAAACTTAATAATACTGCTGAGAAGATTTCATATGCTGTTTTAGGCGTTGGAATAAACCTTTATCCCCCATCAGGCGGATTTCCCGATGATATTTCATCTATAGCGGGATACATCTGGGAAAAACCAATGAATAACCGAAAAAACCAGTTAGTTGCGCTTTTTATAAATAATTTCTTAAAAATTTATAAAAATTCTTTTTCAAACTTAATTGATGATTATCGCCGCAGATGCTTTATATTAGGCAAAAAAATCCTTGTTTTAAAGCAAGGTGAGAAAAAATCAGCAACCGCCCTTAATATAACCGATAACGGCGGATTAAAAATTATTTTTGAAAACGGCGAAGAAGCTGTTTTAGATTCAGGCGAAATCAGCATAAAACCGCTATGACCTACACAAACTATTTTATCTGAAAGAAGAGGTATAGATATGATTAAAGTTGCCGTATTTGATACAAAGGCTTATGATAGCCGCTATCTCCCTGAATTCGCAGAGAAGCACGATTTGTCCCTTACCTATTTTGATGCCAAGCTCGATGAGAGCACTGTATCTTTAGCCGCGGGATATGACGCTGTTTGCGTTTTTGTAAACGATACTGTTAATAAAAATGTTATAGAATCGCTTTATAATCAAGGTGTTCGCCTTATCGCGCTTCGCTGCGCAGGCTTTAACAATGTAGACCTTTCTGCGGCTTTTGGGAAAATCCACGTTGTAAGGGTGCCGAGCTATTCTCCGAATGCTGTTGCCGAGCATACTATCGCTTTGCTTTTAACCTCTATCAGACGAATACACAAGGCATACAACCGCACCCGCGATTTTAATTTCAGCCTAAACGGACTTACGGGTTTTGATTTAAACGGCAAGACCTGCGGCGTTATAGGAACGGGAAAAATCGGCAAGATTTTTATAAATATCTGCCGAGGATTTGGAATGAACGTTTTAGCATATGATCCTTATCCCGACAAAAGCTCCGATATCGAATATGTTTCGCTCGATGAGCTTTTCGAAAAATCGGATATTATTTCGCTTCATTGTCCTTTAACCGAGCAAACCTCCCATATTATAAACAACGAGAGTATTTCTAAAATGAAAAAAGGCGTTGTTATTATCAACACCTCGCGCGGTGCGCTTATTGATTCCGAAGCTTTAATAGCGGGTATAAAAGAGCGCAAAATCGGCGCCGCCTGTCTTGATGTTTATGAAGAGGAATCAGATTTGTTTTTCGAGGACCGTTCGGGACATATAATGAACGACGACACCTTGGCAAGACTTATATCTATGCCGAATGTTCTTATTACCTCTCATCAGGCATTCTTAACTGAAGAGGCTTTGCGGAATATTGCCGAAACAACCGCTGAAAACATCTCAAGCTTTTTCAGAAACGGCGAAACGCCAAATGAAATATGCTACCGCTGCGGCAAAGGTAATACCTGCCAAAAAAACAGAGAGCAAAAATGCTTCTAAAACCGAAATTCCGCCGAACAAAATGTTCGGCGGTTTTTAATTTCACAAAACTTTCTAAGGCATATCTTTCCACTTGACTTCTCAAAAATATAATGATACACTATCATTGCGACACAAATTTAATGATTTCTCTAACAAGTATGTATTTTTACTTTGGTAAAAATACATACTCCGGTTTCACATACCTGTTAGGGAAAGTGAGTTTGTGTCGCAGCAAACGGAGTTATGTATTTTTCGTGCGTAGCTTCGGCTGCGCATTTTTTTATTAACAGAACTTTTATTTTAAGGAGAAATTTATATGTTTATGTTAGTTCAAGAAATACTTGGAAAAATTGATGACGACCTTAAAATATTATTGTTGATATTAGTTTTATTTTTTGCTTTTATTGGCGTATCTGCGGCTTATATGATACAAGAATTCAAATACAGCTTCAGATTTTCTCAAATGAATGAAGAATTAGAAGAAATGAAAAAAGAATTACGCAATAAATGATTTAACCGAAAAATCCCGAAAGGGATTTTTTATTTTTAATGCTCTTGGTTATTTTTCTATATCTTACCTTTAGAAATTACTTGCATACTATCTATAAAAATTGTAAAATAAAGAAAAGGAAAAATATTAAGGGGAAAACAAATGAAAATAAAGGTTAAAAGCTTATCTTACGAAGAACTGCTTAAAATAAAGAAGCCTCGGAATAAAAAGCCGAAAAGACCGAGCTTTATTTTAAGAACGCTTATAAGAATTCTATCTATTCCTGACCTTTTAAAGGTCCGCTTTACATATACATCTTCGGGCATGAAAGATTTAAAAAATGAGCCTTGCTTAATTTTAATGAATCATTCCAGCTTTATCGACCTTAAAATTGCATCTAAGATTTTTTATCCCAAGCCTTATTGCATTGTTTCTACATCTGACGGACTTATCGGAAAAGAGCTTTTGATGAGATATATCGGTTGCATTCCTACTAAAAAATTCGTAAGAGACCTAAGGCTTATTTCTGATATAAACTATGCTTTAAAAGAGCTGAAAGTCAGCGTTTTAATGTATCCTGAGGCGGGTTATTCTTTCGACGGAACTGCAACAACCCTCCCCCGTAGGCTCGGAAGCTTAATTAAAAAGCTCTCTGTTCCCGTTGTTATGGTTACAACCTACGGCGCATTCTCATTAGACCCTCTTTATAACGAGCTTAAAAAAAGAAAGGTTAAGGTTAGCGCTGATGTTCGCTGTCTTCTTACAAAAGAAGAAATTTCGAAAAAAAATGTTGATGAAATAGATAATATCTTAGATGAAGCCTTTTCTTTCGATAGTTTCCGCTGGCAAAAGGAAAACAAAATCGAAATAAACGAGCCTTTCAGGGCAGACGGACTTGAGAGAATCCTTTATAAATGCCCCAACTGCTATACTGAGGGCGAAACCAAGGGTAAAGGCATACACCTTTACTGCAATAAATGCAGTAAAAAATATGAGCTCACCTCTTTAGGTGAGCTAAAGGCTATAGACGGGGCTACCGAATTTTCTCATATCCCCGATTGGTATGCTTGGCAAAGAGACGAGGTTAAAAAAGAAATCTTAAACGGAGCATATAACCTTAAAACAGATGTTAAAATTTATGCTTTGGCGGATTATAAGGCGAGATATGATATCGGAGAAGGCTGTCTTACCCATAATGAAAACGGCTTCACTCTTACGGGCGCTGACGGAAAACTTGAATATTCTCAATCCCCCGTTTCTTCATACAGCCTTAACTCTGATTATTATTGGTATGAAATAGGAGATATTATATCTATCGGAAATAATGATAGGCTTTTCTATTGTTTCCCTAAATCTAATATCCCCGTTGCAAAGGCTCGTCTTGCGGCAGAAGAGCTTTATAAAATAAAGAATATTCGTTCAAAAAGTATGGCATAAGCTTATTAAATAAAGAAACCGCAAGTTTAACTTGCGGTTTCTTTATTTAAGGGATTCCATTTTCCTCTTATGTAATCTATCGTAAACATAAAGAATAAAAGCATATTATGCAGTATCATACAACCCCAAGCGGAGATAAGTCCATACTCTAAGAGATTAACGCAGATAAATGTTCCAACGATTCTTATGCCCCACATTCCGATTATATTAAATATAAATGGGGTTATGGTTTTTCCCATTCCCTGCATCATTCCCTCTATGATAAT
>JAGBHD010000054.1 GCA_018110785.1 Oscillospiraceae bacterium | reverse complement strand
GTAGATACCAAGTTTGGCAGTCAGTCCATCGGCATAGACAGTGTCCTTGTATGTATCAAGGAACTCTCTGACACCTTTTTCGATAATCAAACTACTGTCTGCGATATCTGCAATTTTTACGATAGGGCGTTTTAAGAAGTTGCCTACACCATCAATAAGAGGATAGTAGTAAACAATGTTTGTGATCTCAGCAGTGCCAACAGAAAGAGAATCTACAACCTTGAACTTCTCTGCTTTTTCAAGATAAGGCGTACCCGAAAAACCGATAACGGAGTTGACGGTGTTATTCTGCGCCCATTTGGTTACAACGGCACGAAGCTTTATTTCATCGCTAACAGCGTGATGCACCTCGTCAATGAAAATGGAAAGGGACGGCAGTTTGCCAATGAGGTTACGGAGTTCATTAGCTTGTCTATCTTTTTCATCGTCGCTTTCTTCAAACAAACTAATCTGACCGTTTTTCTCTTGAATACGGTCAAGGATAACCTTTTCGGCATTAGTTACAGCAACCAAACCGAAAAGTTCGGAAAGCGGCTGATGATTAGCAATCTTCTGAACGTTCGGGTTCTTGGTTTTGTTGGATTTGTTTGCGGTCTTTCCCTGATCCAATACTTCAAAAGAGATCATTCGCTTGATATCTGTTGCGGCAGGTTCGGGAATGATCCACGCAGAGTTAAAGTTTTGAATCGTTTTAAGACTCGGAACAACAGAGGATTTCAAACCCGACGGTGCAAAAATGATAAAGTTATGGGCAAAAGCGGGATTGGTAGGCTCGTTGAGAGCAAAATATAAATCAAGATAGATAAACGCCGCCATAAGATATGTTTTGCCCGCACCCATAGGAAGACTGAACAGATAATCGGTATAGGAAACACCATAAAATGCTGTTCGAAAGAAATCTTTATAGTCCACACTTGACGGATCTTTCTTAATCTGCTTTTCTAGTTTCTCAGAAACCTGTTCTCCTTTGTCGTATGTCAGACGCGAATATTCAAATAATGCTGTTGCTGCAGAATTTTCTTCTAAGTATTCACGTGTTGCAGTAGACAACTCTATATCATTTAGATCGATAGAGTTAAAATAACCGCACCTAAATAAAAATTCCAATGGCTTACATTCGCAACCGATTTTGAGGAACAGGTAAACCTTGATAGCTTCGATCTGAGCATCTCTCATTTGTCCGGTTTTCTCTATATATTCAATTAAATTATGAACCGTGCATTGTTCTGAAGCATACCACTCTTTGCACTTGTTCTCTATCATTTTATAGAACATTGTTTTCCTCCTGATCACGCATTATCTTTCCAAAATTCCGAGATATTCATCGAGCCGAGCGTTTAGATATTCGGCGATAAGTTATACTGCAGATGCGAAGTTATTATTTTTCATAGTTTAACTTTCATTTTAAATTATTTTTGTATAAAAATCAAGTAAGGGCCGCGCTTGTTAAAGATTTAAAAATTTAATTTTTTCGCATTTTTTTGCAGTCCATTATTTTTTGCATTTTACAAACTATATCGTTCTTAAAAGCAACAAAAAAGCCTTTCTGCTTTTTTGCAGAAAGGCTATTTTGTTGTTTTTAATACATTCCGCCCATGCCGCCGCCTGCGGGAGCCATGGGAGCGGGGTTTTCTTCTTTTTTATCGGCAACTAAGGATTCTGTTGTAAGCACCATAGCTGCAACGCTTGCTGCGTTCTGAAGAGCAGAGCGGGTAACCTTTGTAGGATCAACGATTCCTGCATCTATCATATCGCAATAGGTTTCTTTATAGAAATCAAATCCGAAGCCAACCTTATCGGAGCTAACGATTTTATCAATAATAACAGAGCCTTCAAGACCTGCGTTAGCCGCAATCTGGCGAACAGGCTCTTCGAGAGCTTTTAAAACGATCTTAGCGCCTGTTTTCTCATCGCCGTCTAAGCTGTCAACAACAGCCCGAACAGCAGGGATTGCATTAAGAAGCGCAACGCCGCCGCCTGCAACGATACCCTCTTCAACTGCCGCTTTGGTGGCGGCGAGAGCGTCTTCAATTCTGAGCTTCTGCTCTTTCATTTCAATTTCTGTAGCCGCACCAACCTTGATAACTGCAACACCGCCTGCGAGCTTTGCAAGTCTTTCCTGCAATTTTTCGCGGTCGAAATCAGATGTTGTATTCTCTATCTGAGAGCGAATAGCGCTAACTCTTGCTTTGATTTCAGCTGAATCTCCTGCGCCGTCAACAATAATAGTATTCTCTTTCTGAATCTTAACCTGCTTTGCGCGGCCAAGCTGCATTATTGTAGCATCCTTAAGCTCCATTCCAACCTCAGAGCTGATAACCTCGCCGCCTGTTAAAATTGCGATATCCTTGAGCATTTCTTTTCTTCTGTCGCCAAAGCCGGGAGCCTTAACGCCAACGCAAACAAATGTTCCTCTGAGCTTATTGAGAACTAAGGTAGAAAGCGCCTCGCCCTCAATATCCTCTGCGATAATAACGAGCTTCTGTCCCGACTGAACAATCTGTTCCAAAAGGGGAAGAATATCCTGAATAACGCTTATTTTCTTATCTGTAATTAAAATATAAGCATCATCAATAACAGCTTCCATTTTATCTGTATCGGTTACCATATAGGGGGAAATATATCCGCGGTCAAACTGCATACCCTCAACAACCTCGCTGTAGGTTTCTGCGGTTTTGCTCTCCTCAACGGTTATAACTCCGTCTGCTGATACCTTTTCCATAGCACCTGCGATAAGCTCGCCGATATGCTCATCAGCAGCAGAAACAGAAGCAACTCTTGCGATATCTGCGCTTCCGTTTACCTTCTTGGAATTCTTAACTATCTCTTCAACTGCAGCGGCAGTAGCCTTTGCGATACCTTTTTTAACAATCATCGGATTCGCTCCGGCGGTAACATTCATCATACCCTCGCGAATTAGCGCCTGAGCTAAAAGGGTAGCGGTAGTAGTTCCGTCGCCTGCGGCATCATTAGTTTTGGTTGCAACCTCTTTAACAAGCTGAGCACCCATATTCTCAAAAGCATCGTCAAGCTCGATTTCCTTTGCTATGGTAACGCCATCGTTAGTTATAAGGGGCGCGCCGTATTTCTTGTCAAGAACAACATTTCTTCCTTTAGGTCCGAGCGTAATCTTAACGGTATTTGCAAGCTTATCAATTCCTGCTTCCAAAGCCTTTCTCGCATCGGTTCCATATAAAATCTCTTTTGCCATATTTGAAAACAACTCCTTTTATGTTTATTCAACTATTGCTAAAACATCAGCCTGACGAAGGATTGTATATTCCTTGTCATCAAGCTTGATTTCTGTTCCTGCATATTTTGCGGCAATAACCCTATCGCCTACATTCAAGAACATTTTAACTTCTTTTCCATCAACAATTCCGCCGGGGCCAACTGCTACAACCTCAGCAATCTGAGGTTTTTCCTTAGAGCCTGCAGAAAGGATAATTCCGCTTTTGGTAGTTTCCTCTGCTTCTACCGATTTTAAAACAACTCTATCGAGCAACGGTTTAATGTTCATTTCTTCTCCTCCGCTAAAATTAAATTGTCAAATTTAGCACTCACCGTCTTAGAGTGCTAAAACTATTCTAACCTTTTCATTCCAAAAAATCAATAGTTTTATAAAAATTATTGCAAAAATTTCTTCATTATGTTAGAATTGTGTTATTATAAAATTATCGGAGGTAATTATGGGTAAAATATACATAACTGCTGACAGCTCGGTAGATTTAACAAACGAAATATTAAATAAATATAAAATACAGACCCGCCCTTTCATTGTAACAATCGGGGGAACATCTTATGAGGACGGAATAACAATAAATCCCCAAAAGCTTTACGAAGAGGTTAAAAAAACAAACTCTCTCCCCAAAACCGCCGCTATAAACGTTGCCGCTTATGAAGAGTTCTTCAAAAATCTTGTAGCTGACGGAAGCGAGGTTATCCATTTCAATATAAGCTCAGGATTTTCTTCTTCCTATCAGAATGCTGCTATTGCCGCAGAGGATATTGAAGGTGTTTATCCTATAGATTCTCTCAACCTTTCAACAGGAACTGCCCTTTTAGCCTTAAAAGCATGCGAGCTTGTTAAAGAGGGAAAAACAGCAAAAGAAATCGTTGGTATTATAAACGGTCTTCGCGACAAGGTTGAAGCAAGCTTCGTTGTTGATACATTAGATTATTTATACAAAGGCGGACGTTGCAGCGCCCTTTCAGCTCTCGGAGCTAACCTTTTAAAGCTTCGCCCCTGCATCGAGGTAAAGGACGGTAAAATGGGTGTTGGCAAAAAATACCGCGGCAAAATTGAGGACTGCTTCTACAGCTATGTTAAAGACCGCTTAGATGGCAGAGATGATTTGGATTTAAGCCGAATTTTCATTACAAATTCGGGTAACGTTTCCGATGAAACCGTAAATGAGATTGAAAAGCTTATTTTAGAGCGCGCTCCTTTCGCAGAGGTTTTGAAAACAACCGCCGGTTGTACCATTTCTTCCCATTGCGGACCTGGAACTTTGGGAATTTTGTTTATCCGCAAATAGAAAAAGTAAAAAAGCCTTGGCTTCGGAATTCGAAGCCAAGGCTTTTAAAATTTATTCTGCTAAAACCTTAATAAAGTTTTTCTTTCCTTTTTTAACAACCAAGCCGTCGGCAAAATCTTCTTTTTTAAAGGTTTTTCTGCCGTCGGTCATTTTTTCGTTATTAACCGAAACACCGCCTTGCTCAACAGCTCTTCTCGCCTCTCCTCTTGAAGGAGTAAGTCCAGATTTAACAAGAATAGAAAGAAGGTCTATTTCCCCCTCTGCAAAATCAGTATCGGAAAGACTATGTGTCGGCATATTTTCAGTTCCGCCGCCGCCGAATATCGAGCGCGCGCCTTGAAGAGCCTTTTCGGCTTCTTCATCGCCGTGAACTAATTTTGTAAGCTCATAAGCTAAAATCTCCTTAGCCTCGTTAAGCTTAGCGCCTTCCCAAGCTTCCATCTCCTTAATTTTATCCAGAGGTAAGAATGTCAGCATCTTGATACATTTCAAAACATCTGCATCATCAACATTTCTCCAATACTGGAAAAATTCATAAGGTGTTGTCTTCTTAGGATCAAGCCATACCGCGCCCGACTGAGTTTTACCCATCTTCTTGCCCTCGGAATTAAGAAGAAGAGTAATCGTCATTGCATAAGCGTCTTTGCCGAGCTTGCGGCGGATAAGCTCTGTTCCGCCGAGCATATTAGACCATTGATCATCTCCGCCGAACTGCATATTGCAGCCGTACTCCTTAAAGAGATAATAAAAATCATAGCTCTGCATCGGCATATAGTTAAACTCTAAAAAGGAAAGGCCCTTTTCCATTCTCTGCTTGTAGCATTCTGCAGAGAGCATTTTATTAACCGAGAAGCAGGCGCCTACCTCTCTGAGAAAATCAACATAGTTAAGCTTTAAAAGCCAATCAGCATTATTAACCATAATAGCCTTATCTTCGCCGAATTCAATAAAACGGCTCATCTGCTTTTTAAAGCATTCGCAGTTATGGTTTATCTGCTCGGTAGTCATCATCGAGCGCATATCGCTTCTTCCCGACGGGTCGCCTATATGAGCGGTTCCTCCGCCTATTAAAACAACAGGGGTATTCCCCGCCTCTTGAAGTCTTTTCATTAAGCAAAGCGCCATAAAATGGCCAACGTGTAAGCTATCAGCCGTAGGGTCAAAGCCGATATAAAACTTCGCTTTTCCTTTATTTACAAGTTCGCGAATTTCCGCTTCATCTGTTACCTGCGCGATAAGCCCGCGTTCTATAAGTTCCTCATAAATTCCCATTTAAAATATCCTCTTTCGTGTATTTTATTCTTTTATTAGTTTTAATAATTCCGCTTTCCCGAAAACATATTTTTCAGAGCAAAATCTGCAATCAACCGTTATCTCTTCGTCCTCCGAAAGCTCTTTTATATCCTCAGGCGGCAAAGAAGCAAGGCCTTTAAGAGTTTTTTCTCTGGAGCAGCGGCATTTATACGAGGTTTCGGTTTCATCGAGTATCTCAGGCTCCATCCCCTCAAGAAGCATTTTGCAAAAATCCTCGGGGGTTTTGCCCTCAAGCATCATATTCGTTACCGACGGCATCAATTTAAGATTTGCTTCAATCTTATCAATCGTTTCGTCGGGTGTAAACGGGAGAAGCTGTAAAAGATATCCGCCCGCGTGTTTAATTGTATAATCCCTATCAACCAAAACACCGAGGGCGCAAACTGTCGGCGTCTGTTCACTTACAGCATAATATTCGGTTATATCCTCGGCTATCTCCCCCGAAACTAAGGGAATACAGCCCGAATACGGCTCTTTTAAGCTCAAATCTTTAACAACATAAAGCTGACCGCCGCCTACTCCGCCGCCTACGTCTATCTTGCCTTTTCCATTCAGCGGCAGCTGCTCCATAGGATTTTCAACATATCCCCTAACATTTCCCATATAATCGGAAACGGCAATAAGCGTTCCCAAAGGTCCGTCGCCCCTTATTTGAAGAGTAAGCGAATCGGTTTCGTTTTTTAAATTATATCCCATTAAAGATGCCGCCGTTAAAAGCCTGCCGAGCGCCGCCGAAGCAAGCTCCAAAGTTTTATGGTGGCTTTGAGCCGCATTTACAATATCGGTTGAATCAACCGCCGTTACAACAACAGCCCCGTCTTTCGTTAACATTCTTACAAGTTTACCCATTTAATTTCATCATCTCAAACTTTTCTAAAAACATAATAAAGCCGCTGAGAAACAATCTTCGGCTCTTCCAAGCTATTCTCATCAAGCTCAGCTATAAACTGAAGCCCCGCATTCTCAGCTAAGGCTATAAACTCCTCTTTCGTATATGCGCGTTCTTCAAAATACTCAGCATCTCTCTGATATTTTCCGCTGAAATCTTTTTTAAAGATATTAAGGCTTATCCCTACAACATTATCAGCATAAAGATTATTTTGCCAAGAACAGAAAACATCTCCCTCATCTATCTGAAAACAGTTGTTCCCTAAAATCTCTCTATGCTTATAAACGGTATTCGCATCGAAAACAAAAACTCCGCCCTTGTTCAAAAAGATGGATATCCGCTGAAAGGCTTTTGATAAATCCTCGGTATCGGTTAAATGGTTTATCCCGTCCATAGAGCAAACAGCCGCATCAACCGTATCGTTTAAATCAAGCTCGGTCATATCCTGACATAAAAGCAAAACGCTGTCAGCGCCAAGCCGCATTCTTTTCTCGAAAGCCTGCATCAGCATTTCTTCGGATATATCAACAGCAGTTATATCGTAACCCTTTTCATAAAACAAAAAGGTTAAGTTGCCTGTTCCGCAGGCAATATCCAAAAGGGTTTTCGGCTCAATAAGAGAATATTTTTTTATTAAAGCATCAAAAACTTCGGCTCTGCCTTTATAATCAACATTCCCCATTAAAAGGTCATAAACCTCGGAGAAGGCTCCATATCCGCTCATTTATCTTCAAGCCTCTTTAAAACAGTTTCATAGCCCTTTCCGCCATAGAAAAGCGAACGGTTAACCCTGCTTATAGTTGCAGTTGAAGCGCCTGTTGTTTCAACGATCTCGCTGTAAACCTTTCCCGCTTTAAGCATTTTTGCAACCTGCAATCTCTGCGCCATTGCCTTTATTTCTGCAACAGTACAAAGGTCGGTCAAAAAGCTTGTATATTCCTCAACCGTTTCAGGAATAAGCATAGCCTCATAAAGCTCAGCTATACTCTCCTCGTTTGCATATTTCGCATTCACAATAAATCACATCCTTTAGTTTTTTCTCACTTTTATAGTTTAACACATTAAATCCGAAAAGTAAATAGAAAGACTTGCTTTCTTTTTACTTTCATAATATAATTATTTTGTAAAAAGTTGATTTTTTTAGTTTAAAAGGAGCTTTCAATGAAAGTAAATTTCAAAAAATTAAATGAAAATGCCAAAGCGCCGTCTTATGGCTCATCTTTCGCAGCAGGAGCCGACCTTTGCAGCGCAGAAAACGAAGATACTATTATACCCGCAGGAAAAACTGTTTTTGTCCATACAGGAATTGCTATGGAAATCCCTGAGGGCTATGTAGGTCTTGTTTTCGCAAGAAGCGGCCTTGCCTGCAAAAAAGGACTTGCCCCTGCTAATAAGGTCGGTGTTATCGACAGCGATTACAGAGGCGAAATTATGGTAGCGCTTCATAACCATAGCTCAGAGGATAAAATCATCGAAAAAGGCGAAAGAATAGCCCAGATATCCTTAGTTCCTTATCTTACCGCCGAATACGAGGAAACCGATACCCTTTCCGATACTATCAGAGGTGAGGGCGGCTTCGGCTCAACGGGAAGAAAATGAGCAGCTGTAATATTTGTCCCAGAGAATGCTTAGTAAACAGAGAAAAGGGCGAAAAGGGCTTTTGCGGAGCGACAGATGAAATCTATTTAGCAAAGGTTACCCCCTTTTATTATGAAGAGCCGCCTATAAGCGGAGATAAAACAACAAACGGGAGCGGTATGCTGTTTTTCAGCGGCTGCTCCCTTCGGTGCGTTTATTGCCAGAATAAAGCTATCAGCAGATTTTTAAAAGGAAAACCCGTTTCGAAAAAGGAGCTTGGCGAAATTATATTAAAGCTCCAAGAAAAAGGCGTTTTAAACATCAACCTCGTAACCCCAACGCATTACGCAGAAGATATCGCCGCCGTTTTGAAAGATATAAAACCGCTTCTTCATATCCCTGTAATTTATAACTGCGGCGGATATGAAAAAGTAGAAACTTTAAAAAAATTAGAGGGGCTTATCGATATCTATTTGCCCGATTTAAAATATTTTTCTTCTGAATATTCTCTTAAATATTCAGGCGCTGAAAACTATTTCCCTATAGCTATAAAAGCTATAAAGGAGATGGTCCGCCAAACAGGAAAACCTAACTTAGAAAACAGCCTTTTAAAGCGCGGAGTTATGGTCCGCCATTTAGTTCTCCCGTCTTTACGGCTCGACTCTATAGATATTTTAAACCGACTTTACGAAGAGGTTGGAAGCGAAAATATCCTTTTAAGCCTTATGCGGCAGTATACCCCCGATTTTGCACCCGAAAGCTTTCCGGAACTTAAAAGGAAAGTTACCGAATTTGAATACAATTCTGTTTTAAAGGAAGCAGAAAAATTAGGCTTTTCGGGATTTTCTCAGGACAAAACTTCCGCTTCTTCCGTTTTTACCCCAAATTTCTAAAAATTTGAGCAAAAATTTGGACAATTTTTTGTCATTTTTTTGACAAAAGTTCTTTACAGAAAACCTCAAAAGTGATAAACTTAATAATGTATGAAATTATGTAATCATAATTCACATAGAATTAATTTAAGGAGGAAAAAAATCCATGGCAAGAAAATTCAAAACTATGGACGGTAATAACGCTGCGGCTCACGTGTCGTATGCTTTTACCGAGGTAGCCGGAATCTACCCGATCACACCTTCCAGCCCTATGGCTGACTATGTTGATCAGTGGTCCGCTACCGGACTCAAAAACATTTTCGGAACAAAGGTTCGCGTTGTTGAAATGGAATCTGAAGCAGGCGCTGCAGGTACTGTTCACGGATCTTTGGCAGTTGGTGCATTAACAACTACATACACCGCTTCCCAAGGTCTTCTTCTTATGATTCCGAATATGTACAAAATCGCAGGCGAGTTGCTCCCTTGCGTATTCCATGTATCAGCTCGTTGCGTAGCTTCTCACGCTCTCAACATCTTCGGAGACCATTCCGACGTTTATGCTTGCCGTCAGACAGGCTTTGCTATGATGGCAGATACTAACCCTCAGGAAGTTATGGACCTCGGCGCAGTTGCTCATTTAGCTTCTATCAAGAGCCGCGTTCCTTTCATCAACTTCTTCGACGGTTTCCGTACATCTCATGAAATCCAGAAGGTTGCTGTTTGGGATTATGACGATCTTAAAGAAATGGTTGATATGGACGCAGTTAACGCTTTCCGCAAGAGAGCTTTAAATCCTGATCGTCCTGTAATGCGCGGATCCCACGAAAACGGAGATATCTTCTTCCAGCACCGCGAGGCTTGCAACAGCTATTATGATGCAGTTCCCGCTATTGTTGAAGAATATATGGATAAAGTAAATGCTAAGCTTGGAACTGATTACAAGCTCTTTAACTACTATGGTGCTCCCGATGCAGACAGAGTTATTATCGCTATGGGCTCCATCTGCGACGTTGCAGAAGAGGTTATAGATTACCTTACCGCTATGGGCGAGAAGGTTGGTCTTGTTAAAGTTCGTCTTTATCGTCCTTTCTCTGCTGAAAAGCTCTGCGAAGCTATCCCTGCTACTGCTAAGAAAATCGCAGTTTTAGACAGAACAAAAGAACCTGGCGCTCTCGGCGAGCCTTTATATCTCGACGTTGTTGCCGCTCTTAACCGTATGGGAAGAACGGGCATCGCAGTTTGCGGCGGCCGTTATGGTCTCGGCTCTAAGGATACTCCTCCTTCCAGCATCTTCGCAGTTTATGATGAACTCAAAAAGGAAGACGGAAAGGTTTACTTTACCCTTGGAATCAACGACGACGTTACCCACCTCTCTCTCGAAGAGAAACCCGCGCCTAACACCGCAGCAGAAGGCACAATCGAGTGCAAATTCTGGGGTCTCGGCGGCGACGGTACTGTTGGTGCTAACAAAAACTCCATCAAAATCATCGGCGACCATACCGATAAATATGTTCAGGCATATTTCCAGTATGACTCTAAAAAGACCGGTGGTATTACAATTTCTCACTTACGTTTCGGCGATAAGGCTATCAAGAGCCCTTACTATGTAAACAAAGCTGACTTCGTTGCCTGCCATAACCCCTCTTACATTATCAAGGGTTACAAAATGGTTAACGATGTTAAGCCGGGCGGTGTATTCCTTATCAACTGCCAGTGGAACGCTGAAGAGCTCAGCCACCATTTGAACGCTGAAACAAAACGCTATATTGCTGAAAACAATGTTCAGCTTTATACCGTTAACGCTATTGACCTTGCCGCTCAGATCGGTATGGGCAAGAGAACAAATACAATCCTCCAGTCTGCATTCTTTGCTCTTGCAAAGATCATGCCCGCTGAGGACGCAATCAAATATATGAAAGAAGCTGCAACAAAATCCTACCTCAAAAAAGGTCAGGACATTGTTGATATGAACCATAAAGCTATCGATGCAGGTGCTACAGCATTTGTTAAGATCGACGTTCCCGCTGATTGGAAGAACGCTACCGATGAAACAGTAGCTGTTACAGAAAACGGTCCCGCTAAGCTCGTTAAGATGGTTGACGGTATTATGAAGCCTGTCAGCAAGATGGACGGCGACAGCATTCCCGTTTCCTCCTTTATGGATCATGCCGACGGCACATTCGAGCAGGGCGCTTCTGCTTACGAGAAACGCGGCGTTGCTGTTATGGTTCCCGATTGGAATCAGGACACCTGCGCTAAATGTAATAAGTGTTCCTTCGTTTGCCCTCACGCTACAATTCGTCCTTTCGCTTTAGATGAAAACGAAGTAGCTAATGCACCTGCTAATATGAAGAAGGCTCCTAAGCCCGTTGTTAAAACAAACTATACCTATACCCTCGCTGTTTCTCCCTTAGATTGTATGGGATGCGGAGTTTGTATCGGCGTTTGCCCGACCAACTCCTTAAAGATGGTTCCGAGAGAATCCGTTGAGGATCAGCAGGAAGTATTTGATTATCTCGTTGCTAATGCAACAGAAAAGGCTGAAACAACCGAGAAGATGAATGTTATCTCCAGCCAGTATAAGAAACCTCTCCTTGAGTTCTCAGGCTCTTGCGCAGGCTGTGCTGAAACAGCTTATGCTCGCCTTATAACTCAGCTCTTTGGAGACAGAATGTATATCTCCAATGCAACTGGATGTTCTTCTATCTGGGGCGGCCCCGCTGCTACCTCTCCTTATACAACAAACGCTAAGGGACAGGGTCCTGCTTGGGCTAACTCCTTGTTCGAGGATAACGCTGAGCACGGTCTTGGTATGTATCTCGGTCAGAAAGCTTTAAGAGATCGTCTTATCGCTGATGTTGAAGAGATCGTAGCTTCTGATAAGGCTGACAGCGCTGTTAAGGCTGCAGGCGAAGAATTCCTTGCAACCGTTAACGACGGTAAAACAAACGGCGCAGCTGCTGAAAAGTTAGTTGCTGCTATTGAAGAAGCAGGCGCTGATTGCGCTCTCTGCAAAGACGTTCTTGATCATAAAGAATACCTCTCCAAAAAATCCGTTTGGATCTTCGGTGGAGACGGTTGGGCTTATGATATCGGATTTGGCGGACTTGACCATGTCCTCGCTTCGGGCGAAGATGTAAACGTTATGGTATTTGATACCGAGGTTTATTCTAATACAGGCGGTCAGGCTTCCAAGGCTTCTCAGATCGGTCAGGTTGCTCAGTTCGCAGCTGCAGGTAAAGCAATCGCTAAGAAATCTCTTGCTGAAATTGCTATGTCCTATGGATATATCTATGTAGCTCAGATCGCTATGGGCGCTGATATGAATCAGACCTTAAAGGCTATCGAAGAAGCTGAAGCTTATCCGGGCCCCTCCCTTATCATCGGTTACGCTCCTTGCGAGATGCATTCCATTAAGGGCGGTATGGTTAACTGCCAGAACGAAATGAAGAAGGCTGTTGACTGCGGATATTGGGATATGTTCCGTTTCAATCCTTCGCTCAAGGCAGAAGGCAAAAATCCCTTCTCTCTTGATAGCAAACCTGCTACCCAGAGCTATAAGGACTTCATTATGAACGAGGCTCGTTACTCCTCTTTGACACGTTCCTTCCCTGAAAAGGCAGAAGAGCTCTTTGCTAAGGCAGAAGCTCGCGCTAAGGAGCACAGAGAGCACCTTGAGAAACTCGCAGAAGTTTACGGCAAATAAGTCATAAGGTAAAACAAAAATTCCGAGGTTTTAAAACCTCGGAATTTTTTTATTTTAATTATTTTTTGAACTTCGCAATCAAACTGAAAATCAAAAACAGAATTATATTTATAACAACAATGCTCGCTCCCGTCGGCGCATCATATGCATAGGAAAAATAAAAGCCCACTAAGAAAGACACTACCGAAATCAAAAGTGCGCTTAGAACTACCTTTTTAAAGGTTTTAAAAAGCCGCATCGCGCTCATCGTCGGGAAAATAATCAGCGCCGAAATCAAAAGTGCACCCATAACCCTCATTCCTAAAACTACCGTTACGGCGGTTAAAAAGCTTATCAGCATATTATATGCGCCCGTTTTCATGCCGCCCGCTTTTAAAAAGGACTCATCAAAGGTAACGGCGAAAATCTTATGATAAAAGCATAAAAACAAAACAATTACCGCCGCCGCGAGAATAATGCTTAAGGTTACATCGCTTTCGCTCATCGAAAGCACCGAGCCGAACATATAGTTATAAACATCGGTATTCATTCCTTTGGATAAAGAAACCGCCATAACCCCTACCGCCAAAGCGCCCGTCGAAATTAAGGCTATTGCCGCATCTCCCTTTATCTTTCCGTTTTCGCTTAAACGAAGCAGTAAAAATGCAGTTAAAATAACAACAGGTATGGTAAATGCCATCGGGGCAAACCCTAAGGCGGTCGCTAAAGCTATCGCGCCGAAAGCAACATGCGAAAGCCCATCGCCTATCATTGAATATCTCTTTAAAACAAGAGGCACTCCCAAAACCGAACAGCAGCCCGAAACTAAAGCGCCGACAATCAAGGCTCTGAGCATAAAGGGGTAAGATATGATTGCTTCAAAAAACGCTCTCATCTTTTGCCCTCCTTTTCAGAGGAAAATAAAACCTCATCGGTCTTGCCGTATTTATTTCTTCCGTCGGAAAGGGAAAGTATATGCGAGGCGTATTTTAATGCCGCCGCCATATCATGGGACACCATAATAATAGTTATACCGTGTTTTTTGTTCATATGGGAAAGCAGCTCATAAAGCTCTTCTGTAACCTTGCTGTCAAGTCCCTTAGAGGGCTCGTCTAAAACCAAAACCCTCGCCGAAGCAGAAATCGCCCTCGCGAGCAATACCCTCTGCTGCTGCCCTCCCGAAAGCTCAGAAAAACTGCGATGCTCTAAATCTTCAACCGACATATATTTCATGCTTTCCTTTGCTTTCTCGCGATCCTTTTTAGAATAAAAAGGCGAAAAACGCTTAGAGGTAAGTCTGCCCGATAAAACTATTTCTCCTACCGAGGCAGGAAATTCTTTTTTTACCTCTGTAGTCTGGGAAAGATAGGCTATCTCGTTTCGAGATATGCCTTCCCAATGAAATTTTCCCGATATAGGGTGTAAAAGCCCTAATATACCTTTTATGAGGGTGCTTTTCCCGCTTCCGTTTTCTCCGAGAACAAAGAGAAAGCTCCCCTTCTCTACAGAAAAGGTTAAATCTTCGAAAACAGCTTTGCCGTCATACCCCATTTTTAAGTTTTCACATTTTAAAAGATTCATTAAGCTAACGCTTCCTTTATATTCTGAATATTGCTTCTCATCAAATCTATATAGGTTATTCCCGCTTCCATATCAACTGCCGATACATTATGGCATGAATGAAATAAAAGTTTCTTAGCCCCCGTAGCCTCACAAACAGCATCTGCTGTTTTTTGGTTGGAAAACTCTATATAAAATACAGCGGGAATTCCAAGCTCTTCTACCTTATCGCATAAAAACGCCATCGTCTTTGCAGAAGCCTCCGACTCTTCGGAACAGCCTGGGAAAGCCGCATAATAGTCGAGAGAGAATTCATTTGCAAAATAGCGCGCGGGGAAGCGGTCGGCAAATATAACCGTTTTCCGTTTTCCTAAAGAAACTGCCTCTTTAGCCTCTTCTTTCAGCTCATTTATTTTTGAAATATAATTTTTTGCATTATTTTCATAATAGTCAGCATTTTCGGGGTCTATTTCCGATATGCGCTCAGCTATTTTTTCTATAATCTTCTGAGCTCCCGATAAAGAAAGCCAAACATGCTCATCTAATTCGGCTTCGCCCCCGTGGTCGATCTCCATTCCCTCTTTTATCTCTTCGGTTAAGGTTTCTGTGCATTCCATCATAGTTAAAACATTTTTTGTCGAAAGAGAGGATATTAAGTTCTCTGCCCATTTTTCGCCCTCGCCGCCGTTATATAGAAACAAATCGGCATCATATATCTTCGCCGCTTCTTTTGGGGTAGGCTCGTATGTATGGCTCTCGCTGCCGGGCTTTATAAGCATCGTAATCTCCGCTTTATCTCCCGCAACAGCTCTCGCAAAATCGTAGGCAGGAAATATCGTAGTAACTATCGAAAGCTTTTCTTCCCCTGAATGCTTTGCACCGCAGCTAGAAAAGCTGAAAATTAAAATAAAAGCCGAAACTAAAGCTAAAAATTTTTTCATTTTGCCTCCTTGCAATTGCTGCAAAGCCCGTAAAGAACGGTTTTTGCAGGATCAACAAAAAATCCATGCTCCGCCTTTATATGGCTTTTTAAATGGTCTATATGGTCGCAATCGAGATGAATTATCCTCTCGCAGTTTACGCATTTTAAGTGAAAATGCATATGGCATTTTCCGCCGCCGTATTGATAAAGAACGCTTTTGCCGTCCTCTCCGCGAAAGCGCTGTAAATTCCCCTCTTCGCAAAGGGATTTTATCTGCCTGAAAACAGTCGATTTACCCTTGCCGTTCTCACAAACGCCGTCAGCTATCTCGGAAGCCGAAAGCTGCCTATCGGTATTCTTTTCCAAAAACGAAATAAGCCTTAGCCTCTGCTTCGTCTGATAAACTCCCATTTTAATCCCCTCCAAATTTGAGAATTACTCTCATATTATATATGCTTTGCCCTTTCAAGTCAATAGATGACAAATATTTTCTTTAGTTTCTTCATATTTCGCCCTTTCCTCGAATATTAATGTTTTAAGACTTGGAGGGGTGTTTATATGATAAGCTCAAAGGAACGCGCGGTGGTTTTCGGGGAATACATAGTTTCGACCGGAGCTACCGTAAGAGAAACGGCGGCAAAGTTTGCTATCTCGAAGTCTACCGTTCACAAGGACGTCAGCGAAAAGCTAAAAAAAATAGACCCTCAGCTGTATAAGGGCGTTCGGAAGGTTTTAGGATATAATCTCTCTCAGCGGCATATCAGAGGCGGAGAGGCTACTAAAGCAAAATATCAATCATTAAAGGTAAAAAAATAAGGCTGGAAAACCCAGCCTTATTTTTATTAGTCTTCTTTTTTAGTTTTGTTTGTAAAGTAGTTAAGTAAATAAACTGTAAGGATTATAACACCTGTTACTATAAATATTCCAAGCATTCCTTTTCCCATAATAGGGAGCGAATTTAAAAAAGCTGCAAAATCTATCATTACATAATCCTCCTTAAGCAACAAAGGCTAAAATCAAGCCGCCGGCAATAACCGATGCTATCTGGCCCGAAACGTTTACGCCGATTGCATGCATTAAAAGGAAGTTCTGAGGATCTTCCTCTCTGCCCATTTTATGAACAACTCTGGCAGACATCGGGAATGCCGAAATACCTGTTGCACCGATCATAGGATTGATCTTTTCTTTGCTGAAGATATTGATTATCTTTGCGAGCATAACCCCTGCAAAGGTATCGAAGATAAATGCAACAAGACCTAGTCCCATTATTAAGAGAGTTTCAAACTGCAAGAACTCTGCAGCTACCATTCTTGAAGCAATTGTTATACCTAAGAAGATAGTAATGAGGTTTGCAAGAACATTCTGAGCGGTTTCGGAAAGCGAATTTAAAACTCCGCATTCGCGAATAAGGTTGCCGAACATCAAGAATCCTATCAAAGCTACCGCATCAGGAGCAACTAAACCTACAATAATTGTTACAACAATGGGGAATAAAATCTTTGTTGTTTTGGAAACCTTGCGGTTAACATTCTTCATTCTTATCATACGCTCTTTCTTTGTAGTACAGAGCTTTATGATAGGCGGTTGAACTATCGGAACTAATGCCATATACGAATAAGCCGCAACCATTATCGCCGCAACATAGTTGGAATTCAACTGCTGAGCTACGAAAATAGAGGTAGGACCGTCAGCCGCGCCGATAATTGCGATAGATGCGGCATCGTGAAGCTCGAATCCGAAAAGCGATGCCAAAGAAAGCGTAAAGAAAATACCAAACTGCGCTGCCGCGCCGAATATCATAAGCTTAGGATTGGTTAAAAGCGGCTCGAAATCTATCATCGCGCCGATACCTATAAATAATATAAGCGGCATCAATTCGTTGTTTTCAACGCCGATTTCAAAAAGGCGGTCAATAACAGCCTTTGCGCCCGATTCAGGCAAATTCACCAAAATTGCGCCGAAGCCCATCGGCAACAAAAGAGTTGGCTCCATATCTTTTTTGATTGCAAGATAGATAAGAATTCCGCCGATTATCCACATTGCAACCTGACCGATTTGGAGGGTTTGTATGGTTTCAAGCAATACACCCATTTTTTTACATTCCTTTCCTTTTATAGGAGAATTAAAAAAGACCTTTACCATACTTTATAAAAAAAGTACGGTAAAAGTCTTGCTTTTTAAAATGCAGGCGAACGGAAGCTCCGCCGAGATGACGCCTTACATTACAGGAAAATCTCCCTGCAAGCTACTCCCTTTTACTTACATTTCATATTTTAGCATTATTTGAAAGTAAAATCAACCATTTTTCTATTTTATTCGCCGTAAATTTCCTCTATTACATATAAAGGACGGTTTTTAACCTCTATATATATCTTGCCGACATATTCGCCTACAATCCCAACGGCTAACAATAAAAGGCCGCCAATCGCCCAAACCGATACAACTATACTTGCCCAGCCTGCAACTGTTGCTCCCGATAAAAATCTGATAACTACATAAATCATCATCGCAATACTTGCTAAGAAAACCAAAAGCCCCATCCAGGTTATAAGTCTTAGCGGCTTTATAGAAAATGAGGTTATCCCCTCAGCCGCAAAGGAAAACATTTTTCCGAAAGGATATTTCGATTCTCCTGCCGACCTCTCTTTGCGCTTATAATAAACATTATCAGAGGGAAGCCCTATCAAGGGCACCATTCCGCGGAGATAAATATTTCTCTCCTTATATTTTAAAAGCTCACCTAATGCGCGGGCGGATAACAATCTGAAATCGGCATGGTTATTAATGGTTTTAGCGCCGAAATGCTGCATCAGCTTATAAAACATCTCAGCGCTCGTTCTTTTAAAGAAGCTATCGGCGCTTCGGTCATTCCTTACGCCATATACGATATCCTTGCCCGACTGCAGCTTATCTATCATTTCCTCGATAACCGCTGTATCATCCTGCAAATCGGCATCAATCGTTATAACCGCATCGCATTTCCCAAAAGCATATTCAAGTCCTGCTAAAAGAGCGTTCTGATGTCCTTTGTTGCAGCTGAGCGAAATTCCGCGGAAATGCTCTTTTTCTGAAAGCTCTTTAATTATTTCTAAAGAACTATCTGTTGAGCCGTCGTTTACAAAAACTATCGCGCTGTCTTTCGAGATTTTCTCTTTCTCCGAAAGACTTAAAATAACCCTTTCAAGCTCCGCCGCAGATGCGCGCAAAACCGCCTCTTCATTATAAACAGGAACAACTATAAACAGCTTTGTTTTCATTTTCGTTCTTTTCCTTTTTTTGCTCCGACAGACGAAGCAATAATATCAATTTTATCCTTAATATTTTTTACCTCTATTATTTCCTTACCCTCTGCCCTTTCTCCGTCTAAGGTCCAATTCATCTTCTTATCGGCATAAATAACCGCTTTGTGTGTCGAGCAAAAATCTATCATAGGGCTATTATATTTCATTGTATTAAGAGCGGTTATTATCTGGCCTAAATCATTAAGATTTTCAGGCTTTTTAATAAAAAGAAGCTCCAAAAGCCCATCGTTCATATCAACGATATTAGGATTTATTTTCAAAAGACCGCCCAAAGAGGTTGAATTGCTTACCGCTCCGAATATATAATCCCCCTCAAAGGTTTTTTTATCGGTTTCAACCTTTAGCTTATAGCTTTTTATGCTCCAAATGTCCTTAGTACCCTCTATTATATAAGCAAGATGTCCCAATGCATTCTTTAATTCTTGAGGTGTTGTATAAGAAGCTTCCGTAAATGCGCCAAATGATGCAACATAGGTAAAAATCCTGTCATTAAAGCTTCCAACATCAAGTTTTCTTATGTTCCCTGCCGCAATAGCTTTAGCGGCTGAAACAGGCGAAGAGGAAAGCTTCAATGCGGCGGCAAAATCATTTGTGCTTCCCGCAGGAATATATCCTATCGAAACTTCGGCGCCCGATTTAATTACTCCCGAAACTACCTCATTAAAGGTGCCGTCCCCGCCAACTGCGATAACTGTATCATAATCTTTCGCCAAAGAAGCAGCAATATCCTCACCTTCCTTTGAGGCAGTTGTTACAACGGGTGTGCAGATATATCCGCCCTTTTGAAGTTCCGAGATAATATCGGTTAAAAGGCGGTTAGCTTTCTTTTGCCCCGCTTTTGGGTTTAAAATTATTAAAGCTTTTTTCTTGTATCCTCGCATCTAAAAAAACACCCTCTGATGATATAAAATTAAAAGCGTTTTTGAACCGACTTTTCCTTTTTCTAAATATATCATATATTTATTAAAAAATCCACTTTTTAAAAATCTTTTCAAAAATTATTCACAAAAACAAAAGAGATGGCAAGCCATCTCTTTTGTTTTAATAATTATATCCTGCTTCAATAGCCTTGATGTTCATATCTAAAAGCTCTATTCTCTTTGCCGAAACAACCTTTTTCATAGCCTCTTCAAGATTATCTTTGGAAAGTCCTTCGGTTTCTTTCAAAACCTTTCCTACAATTATCATATTAGCTAAAGTAGGAATTCCTGCATCCATAGCCATTTTTGTTGCGGGGATATAGAAGGCTTTAACATCTCCTCTTTCTACCTTGCGCTCAATAAGAGTACTGTCAACAAAAATCAAAGAGCCGGGTTTTGCTTCCTTTTCATATTTATCCAAAGAGGGTAAATTCATCGCGATAAGAACATCAGGGTTAGATACGATAGGCGAGCCTACAGGCTCATCGCTTATAATAATACTGCAGTTAGCCGTTCCGCCGCGCATTTCAGGTCCGTATGACGGGAGCCAGCTAACCTCCTTATTCTCGATAAGACCTTTATACGCTATAAACTTTCCTGCGAATAAAACGCCCTGTCCGCCGAAGCCTGCGATTAAAATCTGTGTTGTCATGATTAGTCCTCCTTCTTTTCAGCGCTCTTATCTTTATAAACGCCGAGAGGATAATAGGGAATCATTTTTTCTTCTACCCACTCTAAAGCTTTAGAAGGAGTCATACCCCAGTTTGTAGGGCAGGAGGAAACAACCTCAATTAAAGAAAATCCTTTTCCCTCAACCTGATTTTTAAATGCCTTTAAGATTGCCTTTTTAGCATTCTTAACATTTTTAACATTATTAACGGCAACGCGCTCGATATATTCGGGACCATCTAAAGCGGAAAGCATCTCGCTTACCTTAATAGGAAATCCCTGAACGGCTGTGTCTCTTCCGTAAGGAGAGGTCTGGGTTACCTGACCGGGGAGAGATGTAGGAGCCATCTGACCGCCTGTCATACCGTAGATTGCATTGTTAACGAAAATAATTGTTATATTTTCGTTTCTTGTTGCGGCATGAACAGTTTCTGCCATACCGATAGAAGCTAAATCTCCATCGCCTTGATATGTAAAGATTATATTTTCGGGCATAGCTCTTTTAAGACCTGTTGCAACAGCGGGGGCTCTTCCGTGAGCCGCTTCTACCATATCGCAGGCAAAATAATCATATGCCATAACTGCGCATCCAACAGGAGCAACACCAACAGTTTTTCCCTCTACACCGAGCTCATCAATAGCCTCTGCTACTAATCGGTGAATAATACCGTGTGTGCAGCCAGGGCAATAATGCAAAGGCGCATCGGTTAATGCCTTCGGTTTCTCAAATACTACCATTCTATTTTGCCTCCTTTGCTAATTTTTCAATAGAAGCAAGAACTTCTTCGGGGGTAGGAATCATACCGCCTGTGCGGTTGCAAAGCTCTACCGGCTTTTTGCATTCGGTAGAAAGCTTTATATCCTCAATCATCTGGCCCATAGAAAGCTCAACAGAGATAAATCCTTTTACCTTGTCTGCCGCCTTCTTCAAAGCCTCTTTCGGGAAAGGCCAGAGGGTTATAGGCCTTATAAGTCCTACCTTGATGCCTTTTTTGCGAGCCGCAGTAACTGCGTTTTTGGAAACTCTCGCCGCAATACCGAATGCAACAACGCAAATCTCAGCATCGTCCATCATATATTCTTCATACATAGCTTCGTTTTCTTCGATAGCCTTGTATCTCTCGAATCTTTCGAAGTTTGTTTTCTCTAAAATTTCGGGTTTTAAATAAAGAGAGTTTATAATATTATGTTCTCTCTCCATTTTTGTTCCTCTTACAGCCCAAGGCTTTTCGCTTTCTTTGGGAGCTATCTCAGGAAGTTCAACAGGCTCCATCATCTGTCCCATAGTTCCGTCTGCTAAAAGCATTGTAGGAACTCTGTATTTCTCGGATAAATCGAAAGCCTTAATTGTAAGGTCTGCCATTTCCTGAACAGAAGCAGGGGCTAAAACGATAAGATGGTAATCTCCGTGTCCGCCGCCCTTTGTTGCCTGAAAATAGTCCGACTGAGAGGGCTGAATGCCGCCAAGGCCGGGGCCTCCACGCTGAACATTAACGATAAGCGCGGGCAAATCTGCGCCTGCGATATAAGAAATACCCTCTTGCTTTAAGGAAATACCGGGGGAAGAAGAAGAGGTCATAACTCTGAAACTGCTCCCGCAACTCCGTAAACCATATTAATTGCAGAAACCTCGCTTTCTGCCTGTAGAAATACACCGCCGATTTTAGGCATACGCTTTGCCATATAAGCCGCAATTTCTGTCTGAGGGGTTATAGGATAACCGAAATAATGGCGACAGCCCGCTTTAATAGCCGCTTCCGCAATAGCTTCGTTACCTTTCATTAAAACCTTTTCTGCCATTTTCAACACCTCATTTCTCAACGGTTATTACACAGTCGGGACACATTGTTGCGCAAAAAGCGCAACCGATGCATTTATCCTGATCGGTAATAATCGCGGGAGAATGTCCTTTCGCATTTAATTTATCTTTCGCTAAAGCGATAATTTTTTTCGGACACGCGTCAACACAAAGTCCGCAGCCCTTGCAAATATCAGTTTTAAAACTAACCTTTGCCATACTAATTCTCCTTTATATCGTAATATTTTTCCTGCAAATTAAGAGGAAAGCTGTCTTCTATTTCCTCTGATATATCGGCTCTTACCGAATTAAAAAGTATCGGAAGAGAGGATATTTCTCTCAACCGCTCAGCCTGAATGTTAGAGGCTAAGATATCCTCTTTTGCAGTCTCAGAACCAAGATTGGAATTGTTTATAATCGCAGTAAATTTTATGCCGCAGGCGGCTTCAATTTCTCTCATTACCTCTATCGCTTCTTCAGCCGTTTTTGTTAAAGGTCTATAGAAATTTGCAACGAAGCACATTTCGAAATTATTTTCTTCCAAAATGTAGGGAGCATATCTGCCTAGCGCATAGGCGCCTCTGTCATCTCCGCCAACATCTATTACTGCAGAAAAATTCTTATTCTGGAATATGCTATAGGTTTCGGGCGGAAGAGCGGGTAGATCAACATTTGTATTGGCAAAATGGGGAGAAATCAGCTCTATTCCCGCTTTTTCCAAAACATCCGCGCTGTCCTTAGTTCTGAAATAGGGGTTAACTATATCAAGGTCGGCAATTTTATCCTCTTTTCCCTCTTTTCTAAGCTTTAGCGCCAAGTTTACCGCTATATTTGTTTTTCCGCTTCCGTAATGCCCTGCAATAATGTAAATTCTCTTACCCATTGCAAACCTTTTCGCACCAGCCGTATTTATCTTCTATCTTGCCCCACTGAATACCTGTAAGATTATCATAAAGCTTCTGTGTAAGTTCACCTATTTCATTATTGGAAACAGTATATTCCTTGCCGTTATAGAAAAGATGACCTATAGGAGAAACAACTGCCGCTGTTCCTGTTCCCCAAGCCTCTTCTAAGCTGCCGTCTTCTGCCGCCGCAAACAGCTCATCAACCGATAAAAGTCTTTCCTCTACCTCATATCCCCAATCGCGAAGCATCTCTATACTGGATTTTCTTGTTATACCGGGGAGTACCGAGCCTGTAAGCGCGGGGGTTATAATTTTGCCGTCGATTTTGAACATAACGTTCATCGCGCCGACTTCTTCAATATATTTTCTCTCAACGCCGTCAAGCCAAAGAACCTGAGTATATCCCTTTCTTTCGGCTCTTTCTCCCGCTCTAAGACTTGCCGCATAGTTACCGCCGCATTTAGCGTATCCTGTTCCGCCGCGAACAGCGCGAACATCTTCGGATTCAATAGCAATCTTAACGGGGTTTATGCCCTCTGCATAATAAGCGCCAACGGGTGAGCAGATAACTGCAAAAACAGCCTCTTTAACTGCGTGAACTCCAAGATGCGGGTCATTTCCGAAAAGGAACGGACGAAGATAAAGAGATGTCCCCTCGCTCTTTGGAACCCAATCCTTTTCTAGTTCAACCAATGTCTTTAAAATATCAAGACAGCCCTCTTCATCAAGTTCAGGCAAGCATAAACGCTCTGCGCTGTTGTTAAGGCGCTTTATGTTTTCTAACGGACGGAATAATTTAATCTCGTTATTAACCGTTCTATAGGCCTTAAGTCCTTCAAATATCTCTGCGCCGTAATGCAAAACGGTAGAAGCAGGGTGAACGGGGATGGGACCGAAAGGAACTATTCTTCCGTTATACCAGCCTTTATCAGCCGCATAATCCATTAAAAACATGTGATCTGTAAAAATTCTTCCGAAACCGAGCTTTGATTCATCGGTCGGGTGAGGCTTTGGAGCCGCTGTTTTGGTTATAGAAATTTCGTATTTCATATATATTCTCCTTTACAGTTTATTTCTCTGAATTTTTCCGCTTGTTGTTTTCGGAAGCTCATCTCTGAAAACTACAACTCTGGGGTATTTATAAGGAGCTGTTCTGTTTTTAACATATTCCTGAATTTCCTTTTTCAGCTCGTCAGTGCCGTCAGTTCCTTTTACTAAAACTATACTTGCCTTAACTACCTGACCTCTTACCTCATCAGGCTCAGCTGAAACGCCGCACTCTAAAACATAGGGCAACTCCATAATAACATTTTCAATCTCAAAAGGTCCTATGCGGTAACCTGATGACTTAATAACGTCATCAACCCTTCCTACATACCAGAAATAACCGTCTTCATCGCGCCAAGCAGTATCGCCTGTATGATAGTACCCGTTTCTTTTGCATTCGGCGGTTTTTTCTTCATCGGTATAATATCCTTGGAAAAGTCCGGGCGGTGTACCGTTTTTGATATTTATAACAATCTCGCCTACCTCGCCAACAGGGACAGGCTTATCATCTGAATCTACAAGCTCTATATTATAAAGCGGAACGGGTTTTCCCATCGAGCCGAGCCTAGCCTTAGTTCCTGCAAGGTTAGCTAAAGCAACCGTCGTTTCGGTCTGTCCGAAGCCCTCCATTATCTGCAGTCCCGTTGCCTTTTCAAACTGTCTGAAGACTTCGGGGTTTAATGCCTCTCCCGCCGTTGTCATATGCTCGATAGAGGAAAGATCAAATTTCGATAAATCCTGCTTTATCATCATGCGAAGCATTGTTGGCGGAGCGCAGAAGGTCGTAATTCCGTAGCGAGCGAACATTGGCATAATATCGTTCGCATCAAATCTATCGAAATCGTAAACAAAAAGACCTGCTTCGCAAAGCCATTGTCCGTAAAGCTTGCCCCATGCAGCCTTTGCCCAACCTGTATCGGAAATTGTAAGGTGAAGCCCATCGGGATTAACACAATGCCAATATTTCGCGGTTATAAAATGACCGAGCGGATATTTATAGTTATGCATTGCGATTTTTGGATTTCCTGTTGTTCCCGAGGTAAAATACATAAGCATAATATCATCGCCCGAGGGGGACTCTTCATCGCGCTCGAATTTGCCTGTATATAAGCCATATTCCTCGTCAAAGCTTCTCCAACCATCTCTATGGGAGCCTACTATGATTTTGGTTTGAAGCTCGGGAGAATGTTTTTCTGCCTTTTCAACCTCTTCGGCAACACCGTCATCAGAGGTGCAGATTATCATTTTAACATTAGCTTTGTTAAATCTGTATGTAAGATCGTGCTCTTTAAGCTGATTTGTCGCAGGAATTGCAATAGCACCTATTTTATGAAGCGCTATCATTGAAAACCAGAACTGATAATGACGCTTTAGAATAAGCATTACTTTATCGCCCTTTTTGATGCCCAATGATTTAAAATAGTTCGCAGTTTGCGACGATGCTCTTTTTAGCTCCGAAAAGGTAAAACGGCGTTCTGTTTTATCCCTTGAAATATGAATCATGGCTGTTTTCTCGGGCTGTTCTCTGCCTAAACGGTCAATAACATCAAAAGCAAAGTTGAAATTATCCTCATTTTTAAAGCTTATAGCCTTTAAAACGCCGTTATCATCTTCTGTCGGAATAATAATGTCTTCCCATATGCGCTTTTTTTCTTCTTTTTTCTTTTTGTTAGGCGCCGCTACAAAATCTCTAACGCCGCCGTGAGCAATCTTTGAAATAGGCTCGCTTGCGGGGTTTAAAACAAATGCATAGAAAATACAGTCTTCGCCCTCAACAGCTATCATTCCGTGAGGGGTTGAGCTATCGTAATAAATGCTATCGCCCTCATGGAGAATTTCAATATGGTCGCCTACCTGAACCTTTAAAGCTCCTTTAACTACAAC
Source organism: Oscillospiraceae bacterium (assembly GCA_018110785.1). Taxonomy (GTDB): domain Bacteria; phylum Bacillota; class Clostridia; order Oscillospirales; family JAGBHD01; genus RGIG9114. Next base: position 35,767 of record JAGBHD010000054.1, on the reverse strand, counting down.
ATCGCATTCCTGACCTTCGTGGCTCGTAAGCTCAATATCGGCGTTCTGCGCTTTTTCGTCATATTGGGATATAACATACAAAGGCTCCGCGATACGATTTTTAAAGGAAGCGGCAAGGTTATAATAGGTCATGCCGTGCGCCTTTTGAATTTCCTGACCGGCTCCGTTTCTTGTAACTGTATATCCTGCAAGACGGGGGCTTGCGCCCTCTATAATATCGGTAACATCAACATTCAAAGCTAACGCGCAGCGATAAAGAAAAGCAAAGTTTAAATCTTTCTCTCCCGCTTCGCAAGCAATATATTCTGCTGAGCTGATGCCTGTTTTTGCCGCCATCTCATCAGGCGAAATTCCAACTATTTCTCTAAGCGTACGAATTCGCTGCGCCATCTCTTTAATTTTAAATTCAAGACCGGTAGCAGTATTCATATAAGTTCCTCCCGTTGTGCCGGCGGGTTTTAAACAATAACAGCCCGCCTCAAAAGATATGTTTCCTTTGAGACGAGCTATAAAATCAATTATATCCCGCGGTACCACTCAAATTGCATCTTTAAGATGCCCCTCAGGCTCTATCAAGCCTTATGCATTTACGCAGCAATCACGGGAAGGTTCTACTAAGGCTTTTTTGCCCTTTCTTCCTTCCGGCTCAGAAGCTACAAACAAAAGATTTCTTCGAGCAGCTTTCACCAACCGCCGCCTCTCTTAACCGGAACATTCTTTTGCCCTCTTCGTCGAAGCCTTTACAATATAAGAGAATTATATCATATCTTCTAAAATCTTGTCAACTATTTTTTAAAGTTTATTGCGCTGGATTTTTCCGCTTATCGTTTTCGGCAGTTCCTCTCTGAATTCAACGATTCTGGGATACTTGTAAGGAGCTGTATGGCTCTTAACATATTCCTGAATTTCCTTTTTGAGTTCATCGGAGGGAACAGTTCCTTTGGTAAGCACAACACTAGCTTTAACAACCTGACCGCGAACCTCGTCGGGAGCAGCTGAAACACCGCATTCTAAAACATAAGGAAGCTCCATAATAACGCTTTCGATTTCAAAAGGTCCTATGCGGTAACCCGAAGATTTGATAACATCGTCTATGCGGCTAACATACCAAAAATAACCGTCTTCATCTCTCCAAGCAGTATCGCCTGTATGATACATTCCGTCGTACCAAGCTTCATTCGTTTTCTCTTCGTCAAGATAATATTCATTGAAAAGTCCGCATGGAACGGTTTTATCCGTATGAATAACGATTTCTCCGGTTTCTCCGTTAGGTACGGATTTACCTTCAGCATCTACGATATCAACATCGTATTGCGGCGAAGCCTTGCCCATAGAGCCTATTTTCGGAGTTGTTCCTCTTAGGTTGCAGATGGTAAGGGTTGTTTCTGTCTGACCGAAGCCTTCCATAATCTGGAGACCTGTTGCCTCTTTGAATTGCTTATAAACCTCAGGGTTTAATGCCTCTCCTGCCGTTGTCATATGATGGATAGATGACAAATCGTATTTAGAAAGGTCATCTTTTATAAACATACGAAGCATCGTGGGCGGAGCGCAGAAGGTTGTTATCTTGTATTTTGCAAACATAGGTAAAATATCTGCCGCATCAAATCTGTCAAAGTCGTAAACAAATACCGCGCCCTCGCAGAGCCATTGTCCGTAAAGCTTGCCCCAAAGGGATTTTCCCCAGCCGGTGTCAGAAATTGTAAAATGGAGGCCATCTCTTTCGCAACAATGCCAGTATTTAGCCGTTACAAAATGTCCAAGACCGTAGGTATGTTTATGAGCCGCCATTTTTGGGTTTCCTGTTGTTCCCGATGTGAAGAACATTAAAGCAGTTTCATCACCTGCAGGTGTGTCCTCGCTTCTTTCGAATTTTCCCGAAAAGCGGGTGTATTCGCTGTTAAAGTCGCACCAGCCCTCGCGGGGATTTCCTACGATAATTTTGGTTTTAACTTCAGGGCATTTCTTTGCCGCATTTTCAGCGATTTCGGCAGTATCTCCATCAGATGTGCAGATAATAGCCTTAACCCCTGCCGCATTATAGCGATATTCAAAATCGTGCTCTTTGAGCTGGTTTGTTGCAGGAATCGCAACAGCGCCGAGCTTATGAAGAGCAACCATAGAAAACCAGAACTGATAATGTCTTTTCAAAACGAGCATAACCTTATCGCCTTTTCCGATTCCAAGCGAAGCGAAATAGTTAGCGCATTGGTTAGAGGCTCTCTTTATATCCTTAAAGGTAAATCTTTTCTCGTTATGGTTTTTATCAACATAAAGCATTGCTAATTTTTCGGGATATTTATCTGCGATTTTATCAACGATATCAAATCCGAAGTTGAACCTCTCGGTATTAACAAAGTCAATCTTCTTTAAAACCCCGTTTTCATCTTCCAAAGGTTTAACAAACTCCTCGCAGATAAGCTCTTCGGAGGTTTTTGCCGAAGCAATGCTCTGTCTTACAACCTCTTCTTTTGTTTCCTCTCCGGGGAGAACAACTGCGCAGAATACGCAATCCTCTCCGTTAACAGCTATCATTCCGTGAGGTGTTGAGCTGTCGTAATAAATGCTGTCGCCCTCATGCAAAACCTCTGTATGTTCGCCTATCTGAACCTTTAAAGTACCCTTTAGAACAAGGTCAAACTCCTGTCCGCTGTGCTTTGTTAAATGAATAGGCTTATTTTGCTGAGAAGCAGAATATTCGTATCTTACCCAATAAGGCTCTGCTATCTTATCTTTAAATTTAGGAGCAAGGTTTTTAATATCAATACCGTCTTCTTTAGCGGTTTCCTGTCCTTCTCCCTTTCTCGTTACTGTATAGCTCGAAAGATTTGCGCTGTTGCCTTCTAAAAGCTCGGTAAGCTCAACATTAAACACCAAAGCGCATTTATGAATAAATGAGAACGGTATATCAGCCGTACCGCTTTCAAACGCAAGATACTGCTCTTCGCTGACCTCGGTTTTCAAAGCCATATCGGAAATGCTGTAGCCTAAAATTTCTCGCATCTCGCGTATTCGGCGAGCAATCTCCGTAAGTCTTTCCATGGCTGTATTAAGTTCCATTTTCCATCTCTCCTTTTATAAAATAATAAAAACCCGTCTCAAAAAACTTGAGACGAGTTTTGAAAATCAATACCCGCGGTACCACTCAAATTGCATCTTTAAGATGCCCCTCAGGCTCTAACAAGCCGTATGCATTAACGCAGCAATCACGAGAGACGCCTACTAAGAAATTCTTTTCGGATCTCCGGCTCAGAAGTGATAGGAAACAGAACACTTGTTTATCGGGCTTCCACCGCCCCCGACTCTCTTTAAAACTCTATGTTAAGTCCGTCTTCGTCATAGCCTTTATTAAATTGATGAAATCATATTAGCACACTAAAGTTTTACTGTCAAGTACTTTTTTAAAAAAATTTTAAAGTCCTAATTTTTTTATAGATTCATCTCTCATTTTATATTTAAGTATCTTTCCTGCCGCATTCATCGGGAATTCTTTAGTAAAAATAAAGTATCTCGGGACCTTGTGTTTTGCCATATGGCTTTCTCCGTATTCCCTCATTTCAGCTTCATCGGAAGAAACCCCTTTATGAAGAATTATCCAAGCGCAGGCCTCTTCGCCATATCGGCTATCGGGTACGCCTACAACCTGAACATCGCGGACCTTATCATGTGTTAAATAAAATTCCTCTATTTCTCTTGGATATAAATTTTCGCCGCCGCGAATTATCATATCCTTAAGTCTGCCTGTTACCTTATAATATCCGTCGGGAGTGCGGCAGCATATATCTCCGCTGTGAAGCCAGCCGTCTTTATCAATAGTCTGTTCGGTAGCTTCGGGCATCTTATAATACCCTTTCATTATATTATATCCGCGAGCAACAAATTCGCCATTTTCTCCGTCGGGCAGTTCCTCTCCCGTTTCGGGATCAATAATCTTACATTCAACTCCCGGAAAGGCGCTTCCAACCGTTTCAACCCTATGCTCAAGGTCTTCATTTACCTCTCCCATCGTGCATCCGGGGGAAGCCTCTGTCTGTCCGTAAACGCTGATAATTTCAGTCATATTCATCTCTGCCGCCGCTCTTCGCATTAAATCGGGAGGGCAGTTGGCGCCTGCCATAATCCCCGTTCTTATATGAGAAAAATCGGTCTTTGAGAAATTTGCATGATTAAACATCGCGATAAACATCGTAGGTACACCGTTAAAACAGGTAATCTTTTCTTGATTTATACAAGCAAGCGAAGACTTCGGCGAGAAATAAGGCATAGGACAAATTGTTCCCCCGTGAGTCATCATATTAGTCATCGAGAGAACCATTCCGAAGCAATGGAACATGGGAACCTGAATCATCATTCTGTCGGCAGTTGAAATATCCATTCGGTCGCCGATTATCTTGCCGTTGTTTATAATATTGCGGTGTGTCAGCATAACGCCTTTGGGGAATCCCGTTGTTCCTGAGGTATATTGCATATTGCAAACATCATCGGGAACTACCTTAGATGCTCTTCTTCTTACCTCTTCTATAGGAACTAAAGAGCTTCGTTCCATAAACTCATTCCATTCCAAAGCGCCGTCCATCTTAAAGCCTACGGTTACAACATTGCGCAAAAATGGCAGAGTTTTAGAATAAAGAGGTGTTCCGGGAACTGTGTTTTTAAGCTCAGGGCAAAGCTCTTCTATAATTTCCTTATAATTAGAATCCTTGCAGCTGTCTATCATAACTAAAGTATGGGTATCCGACTGGCGAAGCAGATATTCCGCCTCATGAATTTTATATGCCGTATTAACGGTTACCAAAACTGCGCCAATCTTAACAGATGCCCAGAAGGTTAAAAACCATTGAGGAACATTTGTTGCCCATATAGCTACATGATGTCCCGCCTTAACGCCCATAGAAATAAGCGCCGCCGCAACCTTATCAACATCCTCTCTGAACTGCGCGTATGTGCGCGTATAGTCGAGAGTTGTATATTTAAATGCATATTGGTCGGGGTATCTTTCCGCCATAGTATCGAGAACCTCAGAAAAGGTTATATCTAAAACATCATATTTCTTCCAAGGGAATGTTCCCGTTTTAGAGTGATTATAATAAATCTCTTTAGAAGCAGTTTCTTTAGCCGCTAAAGAAGCCATATAGCTTACAAAATGGGTAAGAACAATATCTGCAGAGGTAATATCGTCATTCCAGTCTGCCGAGATAAAGCCATCGTAATTAAGAGAGCGAAGGGCATTCATAAAATCGCGAACAGGAAGCTCTCCATCGCCGATGAGAACGTTTTTCTCTCCTTTTTTGTCCCCCAAGCGAACATAAGAGATATAAGCGCCTAAGGTCTGGATAGTTTTATCGGCAGACTCTCCCGCTTTAAAATAGGTTTCTCTTATATTCCATGCAACCCCTAAAGCAGCGGTTTCAAAAACATTTATAACCTCTAATACCTTTTTTGTGTCGGAAAGAGGTCCCGCCGTTTCTATCATAATCATAACGCCGAATTTCTCGGCTGTTTCTATAGCAGGGCCAAAAATCGCTTTAAGTTTCTCTCTTTCGGGTATCGTTTCAAATTCAACTATTACCCCGCTTCCCGAAACATTAGATGCCATTTCTACATATTTTTTCAAATCTTCTGCATCGGTATTATCGTTTATAGCTTCGGGAAATGCAAGAGCGCTTATCTCAATATGGCGGTTTACAAGCTTTCTTTTTGCTCCTGCGGTTTCAGAAGAATGAAATATGCTATCCTCATGGCGCTTTTTATCAGCGATAGCATTTGCTACCTCAAATCCCGAAAATCCGTATTCAGAGGTAAAATTACAAAGCTCTAAAAAGGAATCAGGATTTATATATTTGGTTGAAAAAGCAAGTTTCATATTAGTTTTCCTCATATACTATTTTATTGAGCGCATTTACATAAGCGCGAATACTCGCGCCTACGATATCGGTAGAAAGCCCCGTTCCGGAATAAAGCTTTCCGTCGGCTCTAAGCCTGATAAGAGAGGAGCCTACCGCTTCTCTTCCCTTTGTTATAGACTGTATCTGAAAATCGTCAAGCTCGTAATGGTGTCCTACTATCTGCTCAATTGCATGGAAAGCCGCATCTATAGGGCCGTCGCCAGTTGCAACACCGCTTATTTTCTCGCCGTTTTTCTCCAAGGTTACATTCGCCGTTGCGGTAATAATATTTCCGCTGTTTACAACATAAGAAACAACATGGAATGTAGAGGGAACCTGCATAGAAGCAGAAGCTATAACAGCCTCAAGCTCACTAGCTCCAATCTTTCCCTTTTTCTGGATAACCCTTTTTGCTTCCTCATAAACCTTGCCGATATCCTCATCGGAAAGCTCGTATCCGAGTTTTTTTGCGGCGGCGGCAATATCAGCTATTGTTGAACTACCATCAATAACCTCTACGGAAGCCGCTTTCTCTTCTTTAACCTCTATTGCTGCGCTGCCTTTAAGAGAAGCTACCATAGTTTTTATAACAGCGCTGTCTAAAGAGCTTGTTATCTTCATATCTGCGCCTTTGCTTCTGAATATATCAGAAAGAATATCTGCGCCTAAATAATTATCATTTATAGCCGTTTTAATTCCATCTGCTCCTGCCTTTATAGCGGCTATAGCCGAAGCCGCTGCGAGGCTTAAGCTGTTCGAGGGAGCTGCATAAACCTTTATATCTGTATTTCCTTTAACCTTTGCAATTATCTCGCTGTAATCCTCAGGGAAATAAATTCCCGCATCATCGCAAATAGTAATCGCCGAGGCGCCGCTTTCAAAAACAGTTTTAGCGCATTCCTCGATAAATCCCTCTTCGGCTCTGGAAGCATCTCTTGCTACAAATTCAACCTTTGCTCCCTTTTTCGCCGCGAAAGATACAAGCTCTGCTATTTTAGAAATCATAGCGGCTGATTTGAGATGATAAATATATTCCATCTGAACTGTAGATGTAGGCATAACTATCTGAATGCAAGGGGAGGCTGCATCTTTTATGCAGTTGTATGCCGCTTCAACGCTTTCTATTGTATCTCCGCCGTCTATGCAAACTTCCGCACTTTTAACAGAGGTAGCTATAGTTCGGTAAATTACTTCGTTTTCAGCTTCTTTACCAACCGACGGTAGCTCGATTGAAGTTATACCGCAAGCATCTAGGTTAGATGCTATATTTAATTTCTCTCTAAAGGTTAACCTTTTGTTTTCTTCCGCCAATACTCTGAGAGTCATATCGGAAACTGCAATCTTTTTCATACTTTTTCTCCCTTTCTAAATAAAAAAATCCCGCAGAGAAATAATCTCTGCGGGATGATCAAACAAATTATTGACCACGGTACCACCCGACATTGTTTTCTTTATCAAGAAAACCACTCTAAGGTTCCAACAAACCCTTGGCCTATTACGGGGCCAACCGAGATCTCTTACTCTGATTTCAGAAATCCTGCTCCGATACGAGACAGCTGAAAGCTCGTCTGCCGCCTCGCACCTACCGACGGCTCTCTGAAAATACGATTTGCGCTTACGCTTAATATCTTCATAGCATTTAATATTTAAATTTAATATATTAAACATATTAAACTATTTTTTTATCGTTGTCAAATATTTTTTTAAATTTTATTATTTTTTTCAAATTTTTAAAATCCGCTCTGCGTTTTTATGTGCAATTTTCTCCAATGCCTCATCTGATATATTAAGCTTCATCAAAGCGTTAAACTCGTCTGCAGGGCTCCAAATCGGAAAATCGCTTCCAAAAAGAATTCTGTCGGCGCCGTAGCCGTTTATATATTTATAAATGGCTTCGCCCTCCATAAACATTCTTGAACTCGAAATATCCACATAGCAGTTTGTTTTTCCCAAAATCTCTAAAGCCTCAGAAAAAACCATCCAACCGCCCATATGAGCCGCTATAACGGTAAGGTGAGGAAAATTATCAAGAACCTTTTTTAATTTTTCGGGATGCGAATAGGTATATCGCGGATCTCCCGTATGCAGTATTACAGGCATTTTATCTTGTAAATAATCATACATTTCAAAAAGCCTGTTATCATCTATCGGAAAATGCTGAAAATCGGGGTGCATTTTTATTCCGCGAAGCTCTGCACTTTCAATATATTCTATTTCTTCCATTATGTTATTCTGAGCCGCATGTACCGTACCAAAGCCGATAAATTCTTTATGCTTTTTGGTTTCAAAAAGGGTTGCCTCGTTTAAATGGCGAACATTTTCAGGCTTTAGGGCAACAGGTAGGATAACGTATTTATCAACCCCTACTTTTTGTCCCTCTTTTATAAGCATATCGGCTGTTCCTAAAATACCGCCCTTTATATCGTAAAAATGGCAAACATTATCCGTAGCCTTCTGAGCTATCTTCTCAGGATAAACATGCGTATGAAAATCAATTATTCTCATAATTCTTCCTCTAAACCAATTTCTATAAACCCTTTATCGGTTATTACCGACCTTGCCGCAAAACCCGCTTTTTTTGCTATTTCTAAGCTTTCTTCAAAATAGCAGTCAAGATATTCCTTGTTATGGCAGTCGCTCGAGAAAATTATCTTGCCTTCAAGCTCATTTATTTTTTTCAGTATTTTAAATGAGGGGTAAGGAAGCTTTTTAGTACCGCGGGCAATAGCTCCCGTATTTATCTCAAAGGGTTTGCCCTCGGGAATAAGCTTTTCTAATGCATTAAAAGCTATCTCTAAATAGCTTTCTGTTTCTTCTATTCCTAAATCATCAAAATATTTCGATATTAAATCAAAATGCCCGATAATATCGCAATCGGTCTTTTTAACAATAAGGGAAACCTCTTCATAATAATCCTTTATAAAAAGAGAATAATCTCCGCCATACTCATTTTCCACAGCATTTTTTATAGTCTCAGCCGATTCGTCAACAGGAATATATTGCCCGTTTTTCAAAACATAATGAACCGAACCTATGATATAATCATAAGCCCCTCTATCCTCATTTGAAAAATAATCCTTTTCAAGCCCTAACCATACATTTATTTTTCCCTTGTATTTTTCTTTAAGGGATAAAATCTCAGCGCGGTATTCTGGTGTTTCGGTCATACAGTAGCTCGTATCAAACTCTGTAAATGAATGTCCCGAAAAGCCGATATCGGTAAAGGATTTTTCTATTGCCGACAAAATCATCTCTTCGGCTGTATTTTTCCCGTCGCAATATAAAGTATGAGTATGTAGATTTTCTCTTATCATTTCCCCGTCATCTTTTCTTGTTTTACCTTTGTATCAATAATATTTCTTGAGGAAAGCTCGCGCGCTATGTCCTCTAAGGATATTCCCATCTCAACCATAAGTACCATAATGTGATGTGCTAAATCTGCAATTTCATAAACCGTTTCAGCCTTGTCTTCAGCTTTACCCGCTATAATAACCTCGGTGCTCTCCTCGCCTACCTTTTTAAGAATTTTATCAATTCCTTTAGAGAAAAGATAGGTTGTATAAGAGCCCTCGGGCATATTCTCTTTTCTGCCCTCTAATAAGGCATATAGCTTCTTTAAAGAAAACTCTCCAAGCTCTTTAGAATGCCAAAGCTCATTGGTAAAGCAGGATTCCGTTCCCGTATGGCAAGCAGGACCGTCTTTTTCAACAACTACCGTTAAAGCGTCCATATCGCAATCAGCCGTTATGGAAACAATATGCTGATAATTGCCGCTGGTTTCGCCTTTAAGCCAAAGTTCATTGCGGCTTCTGCTGTAAAAACAGGTAAGCCCCTTTTCCATAGAAATCTGAAGGCTCTCTTTGCTCATATATGCTAAGGTTAAAACCTCTTTTGAATATGAATCAACAACTATCGCGGGGATAAGCCCCTTTTCATCGAATTTAAGCTTGCTTATATCTATCATCTTATACCAACCTCACTTCTATATCGTTTCTTTTTAATTCCTTTTTAAGCTCAGGAATTTCAATCTCTCCGAAATGGAAAACCGATGCCGCAAGTCCTGCGCTGATTTTCGGTACCTCTTTGAAAAGCTTTGTAAAATCATCTACCGAACCTGCTCCGCCCGATGCAATAACAGGAACGTTAACAGCATCGCAAACGCGAGATAAAAGCTCTAAATCAAAGCCTTTTTTAACTCCGTCTGTATCAATGGAGTTAACAACGATCTCGCCCGCACCTAAGGACACGCCTCTTTTAATCCACTCAATAGCTTCAATCCCCGTATTATCTCTTCCGCCGCGGGAAAAAACCGTGAAAACGCCGTTCACCCTTTTTATATCAACCGATAAAACAACGCATTGGCTGCCATAAAGCTTTGCCGCCTTTTCCAATATATCAGGATTTTTAATTGCTCCGGAATTTACGCTTACCTTGTCCGCGCCGCATTTTAAAACGCGGTCAAAATCATCTAATGTATTTATTCCGCCGCCAACAGTCAGCGGAATAAATATGTTGGAAGCTACCTCTTTTAAAATATCAGAAAAAAGCTTTCGCCCTTCTGCGGAAGCAGTTATATCATAAAAAACCAATTCATCTGCGCCGTTTTCGCTGTAGAATTTTCCGAGAGATACGGGCGAAGAAATATCCGAAAGAGATTTAAAATTAACCCCTTTAACAACCCTGCCGTCTTTAACATCAAGGCAGGGAATTATTCTTTTTGTCAGCATTTTGCCACCTCAACAGCTTCTCTTATATCAATAGCCCCCGTATAATAAGCCTTGCCGATTATAGCGCCGTAAAGCTTCATTTCTTTTAAAGCGATAATATCTTCCATCGAGCTTACGCCCCCTGAAGCTATAATATTTATATTAAATTTCTGCGACAGCTCTTTATATAGCTCGCGGTTAGTGCCTTTCATTGCGCCGTCTTTGGAGATATCGGTGCAAATAATTGTTTTAACCCCTAAATCTTCCATTTCTTTAAAAAATTCATCGCAGCTTATCTCAGATTTCTGAGTCCAGCCCTTTATAGCAATAAATCCGTCTTTAATATCTGCGCCAACTGCGATATGCTCTGAATATTTTTCCAAAGCCGCTTTTAAAAATGCTTTATCCTCTACTGCGGCAGTTCCTAAAATAACGCGGTCAACCCCCGCTTCAATATAGCTTTTAACTACCTCCATCGAGCGAATTCCGCCGCCTATCTCAGCCTTAATGCCGCCTAAAGATATAATCTGTTTAACAACCTCTATATTAGGGGTAGTTCCGTTTTTCGCGCCCTCTAAATCAACGATATGGATATATTCAGCGCCTTTTTTTGCGAAATCATGCGCTATTTCGGCAGGGTTTTCGCTGTAAACCGTCATTTCATCATAGTTTCCCTTATAAAGTCTTACAGCCTTTCCCTCATATAAGTCTATTGCAGGAAGTATTATCATAAATTAAACCTCGCTGAAGTTCTTTAAAATCTTAAGTCCTATCTCTCCGCTTTTTTCGGGGTGGAATTGACATCCGAAAATATTATCCTTCATAACAGAAGCGGTAAATTCTATACCGTATTCACTCACTGCCGATTTATATTTATCCTCGCACTCGGCATAAAAGGAATGAACGAAATAAACATAGTCGCCGTTTTTTAAACCCTTATAAATAGGCGAATTATTCTTTAAATTAAGGCTGTTCCAGCCTATCTGAGGGATTCTGTATTCCTTTGATATCTTTCCCTCAAAGGGAACTATCTCGCCGGGGATAAGCCCTAAGCCCTCGTATTCTCCGAATTCATAGCTTTTTTCGAAAAGCAACTGCATTCCAAGACAAATTCCCATTAAAGGTTTGCCTTTTGCCGCCTCTTCTTTTAAAACAATATCGAGTCCGCTTTTTTTAAGCTTATCTGCGGCATCGCCGAATGCGCCAACCCCAGGTAAAATAAGCCTTTGAGCCGCTCGTATTTCATCGGGGTTATCGGTAACCAAAGCTTCAACCCCTATAGCGGCAAAGGAAGATTTTAAGGAAAATAAATTTCCAACTCCGTAATCAATAATTGCTATCATTTTAAATCATTCCCTTTGTAGAAGGTATATCGTCTTTATTCTCGGCATCTATTTTAACAGCCTCTCTCAGACTTCTGCCAAAGGATTTGAAGATTCCCTCTATAATGTGGTGTGTGTTATATCCTGCCATTCTGCGAATGTGGAGTGTCAGCCCCGCGTGGCGGGTAAATGCCTCGAAAAATTCTCTTACAAGCTCTGTATCAAATGTTCCTACCTTTTTAAGGCGCATACGAACAGAAAAAGCGAGATGCGCTCTGCCCGAAATATCAACAGCCGTTAAGATAAGGGCTTCGTCCATCGGCAAAATCATACTTCCGTAACGCTTAATTCCTCTCATATCGCCGAGAGCTTCTGAAAAGGCTTGTCCCAAGCAAATTCCAACATCCTCTGTTAAATGGTGAAAATCAACCTCTGTATCACCCTTCGCTTTAACGGTAAGGTCAAATTTTCCGTGCTTCGAGAAAAGGGTTAACATATGGTCTAAAAATCCGCATCCGGTATCAACTAAGCTTTCTCCCTTGCCGTCAAGACAAAGCTTTAAGGATATATCGGTTTCATTTGTTTTCCGATTTATTAGAGCCTCTCTCATTTTCTTTCCTCCGTTATTTCCTTTAATTTTTTTATAAGCGCTTCCATCTGTTTTTCAGTTCCGATGGTTATTCTGTTAAACTCGGAAATTCTTTCATCTCTAAAATGGCGAACTAAAATTCCGCGCTCTTTAAGCTTTAGATAAATTTCCTCACCCGAGATTTCGGGGTGTTTGGCAAGTATGAAATTTGCCTCTGAGGGCAGAATTTCGAAGCCAATTTCGGTTAATTTTTGAACTAAATTCGCGCGATTTTTTATTATTTTTTTACAATTTTTATCATAGTATTTTTGCGATTTTACGGCCGCGACTCCAGCTATTTGGGTCAACCTATTAACATTATAAGGATTTGTAGAGTATTTTATCTTCTCCAAATCGGCTATTATATCCTTTGAAGCAAAAGCATATCCGAGCCTTGCCCCTGCCATACTTCTCGATTTCGAATATGTTCTTACAATCAAGAGGTTATTATATTTTTCTAAAAGCGGCAGCGCCGAAGTTCCGCCGAAATCAACATAAGCTTCGTCGATTAAAACTACATTTTCTGAGTTTGCCTTTAAAATTTCTTCTATCTCGGAAAGGGAAATTGATTTTCCGATTTGCGCATTGGGATTGGCTATAACTACAAGTCCCTCGCCCTTTAAAAAGGCTTTATAGTCTAAGCTGAAATCCTCTTTTAAAGGAATTATCCTAGCCTTTATTCCGTAAAGCTCGGAAAAAACCTTGTAAAATCCATATGTAATATCAGCAAAGGTTGCGCCCTTATCTCCATAAGCCATAAAGGCGAAGTTTAAAATTTCATCAGAGCCGTTGGAAACGAAAACATTCTCCGACTTTACCCCGTAATTTTCAGCGATTGCCTCTTTAAGAGCCTTGCTTTCAGGATCGCTGTAAAGGCGAAGCTTCTTAACCTCTGTCCTATTCACTGACTTTAAAACTTTTGGCGAGGGAGGAAAAGGAGATTCATTTGTATTAAGTTTTATATATTTCTTATCCTGAGGCTGTTCGCCCGGAACATACTCCTTTAAAGAAGCATATTTTTCGCTTAAAAACTTACTCATTTTTTATCCTTCGTTCTTATAATAGCGCTGTTTGCATGAGCCGTAAGCCCCTCTTTTTCAGCAAAGAAGGCAACATCTTTGGCAACCTCACTTAGCGCATCCTTAGTATAATATGTATATTGGATTTTCTTAACAAAATCATCTACCGACAAGGGGCTCGAAAATCTTGCGGTACCGCCTGTAGGCAAAGTATGATTAGGGCCTGCGAAATAATCGCCGAGGGCTTCGGGGCAAAATCTGCCCATAAATACGCTTCCTGCATGGCGAACATTATCCAACATATCAAAGGGATTATCAACACATAGCTCTAAATGCTCGGGGGCTATTTCGTTTGAAATTTCAACAGCAGTATTTATATCGGGAGCTATTATAATCTTTCCGTTTTGGTCGATAGAAGCCCTCGCTATTTCCTTGCGGGGCAATTCTTCGATTTGATTTTCTATAGCTAAAGCTACCTCTTCGGCTAATTTCTCGCTCTCGGTAACTAAAACAGCGCTCGCGTTTTTATCGTGCTCCGCTTGAGAAAGCAAATCTGCCGCAACAAACTGAGGATTACTGTTTTTATCGGCAATAACCAAAATCTCGCTCGGACCTGCAATCATATCAATATTAACAAGCCCGAAAACCTGTCTTTTGGCTTCGGCAACAAAGGCATTTCCCGGTCCTACAATTTTATCGACCTTAGAAACAGTTTCGGTACCATAAGCCAAAGCGGCTATAGCCTGCGCTCCGCCTACCTTAAAAATGCGGTCAACCCCCGCTATATTTGCCGCCGCTAAGATAACGGGATTTACCTTGCCATCTTTAGAGGGGGGCGTACAGATACAAATTTCCTTGCAACCTGCTATTTTAGCGGGGATGCTATCCATTAAAACAGTTGAAGGGTAAGCTGCCGTTCCTCCGGGAACATAAAGACCTGCCTTTTCTATTGGAACAACCTTTTGTCCCGTTACTATGCCTTTTTTATTATTTATAATAAAGCTGTTTCTTTTCTGAGCCGAATGAAACTCTCTGATATTTTCAGCCGCCGCCTTTAAAATTCTTATAAATTCGGGCTCTACTAAGCTATAAGCCTCTTCTATCTCTTCTTTGGTAACCTCTAAAGAGGTTAAAACTGCGCCGTCGAACCTTTCAGAGTATTCATAAAGAGCCTTGTCGCCGTTTTCTTTAACATTTTCTACTATCTCACGAACTACACCCGAAACATCGGCGGTAGGATTATTGCGGGCGAATATATCATCAGAAGAAACCTCGCCGTATTTATAAATCTTAATCATTATTTATTCTCCAAAATTTTTTCTAAGCTGTTTTTTATCTCGTTTATTTTATCGGTTTTAAAGCCGTAATGGGCTTTATTTGCGATAAGTCTTGCGCTTATGGGAACGATATCCTCTATAGGCTCAAGCCCGTTTTCAATTAAGGTCTTCCCCGTTTCAACTATATCAACGATAACATCGGATAAGCCTAATATAGGGGCTAACTCAATAGAGCCGTTTAAATGGATTATATCTATATCGCGGCTTTTTTTAGCATAATGCTTTGCGGCGATATTAGAAAATTTAGTTGCAACCTTTAAGGTTGCCGCGGTATTATCGCGAAAGCCCTTAGGAGCCGCTACTGCCATTCGGCATTTGCCCATTTTAAGGTCTAAAAGCTCATAAACATCAGGCTCATATTCTAAAAGGATATCTTTGCCGCAAACACCTATATCTGCGGCGCCTCTTTCAACATAGATAGAAACATCTGAGGGCTTTACCCAGAAATAGCGAATTCCTTTTTCGGGGTTTTCAAAGGTTAATCTGCGATTGTTTTCGCGGATAGACTCGCATTCATAACCTGCCTTTTCGAAAAGCTCATAGACCTTTTCTCCGAGCCTTCCTTTCGGCAAAGCAATATTAAGCATTTTCAGAAAGCTCCTTTCCGTTCATATCTAAGGCTTTTCTATAGCGGATATCTGAGGGAAGTTTTTTCTGAACTAACACCCTGCTTCCGTCCATTGAAAGCTCTTCCGCCCTTTTTATAATCTCTTCAGTTTTCTCCCCGTTCGCTATTAAAACGATATCAGCATCATATTCGGGAGCTTCAAAATTTAATCTCTCAAAGCTATCGAGATAAACGGCAAAGCCTATAGCTCCCGCTTTCTTTTTAAACTTTTTCATAAGCTTATCATACTGACCGCCCGAAAGAACGCTTGAAGGAGCTCCCTCTATGTAGCCTTTGAAAACAACTCCGCTGTAATAGCTCATATCATTTATCAAGGAGAAGTTAATATTAACATTTTTAAATAAGCCGAGTGAGCTTAAGGCAGAGCAGACAGCTTTAAACTCTCTCATTTCTTCGCTATCTCCGCATAAGCTTTCTAAAATATCGAACAGCTCTTCGGGATTTTTATAATTTCGCATAAGAGCATTTACAAGGGCTGTCTGAGAGGCAGAAATTTTGCCCTCTTCCATCATAGAAGAAACCTCGCCTGAGTTTTTACGGTAGATACATTCTCTTACTTTTTTTTCGGTTTCGCCCTCTAACCCTACAGAGGATAAAAGCGAAGACAAAAGACCTGCATGGGAAATATCGAGCTTGAAATTTTCGCCTATTGCTTCAAGGCTTTTAACAGCCAAAGACACAACCTCGCATATTTCATAAAGAGCGATGTTTCCGACGCATTCAAGACCTGTCTGAACGATCTCCTTAAAGCTATGCGACTCTCCCGAAACCCTATAAACATTTTCATTATAATACATTTTCTGAACGCCCTCGGGCTCTTCGGAAATATGATTTATTATAGAAAGGGTAACATCGGGCTTTAAGGCTAAAAGCTTTCCGTTTGTATCGTTAAAGGTTATTATCCTATCGGAAACTAAGAAGTCCTTATTTTTAACATATAAATCGTATTCTTCGAATTTGCTCATTTTATACTGCGCATATCCATATCGTCTGTAAAGAGAGCGCAACATATAAACAACGAGCTCCTCTTTTTTTAAAAGCTTCTCATCTATCATTATTTCTGCTCCTCTTCATCTAATCTTTCAACAACGGTTTTATATCCGCCGCCGCCGTATTTTATACAGCGGTTTACCCTACAAACAGTAGCGGTGGAAGCTCCTGTATCTGCGCTGATTTCGGTATATACCTTGCCTTTCAAAAGCTTACAGGCAACATCAAGACGCTGAGCGATAGCTTCTATTTCCTGCATTGTACAAATATCATTAAAAAAGTTTTCGCATTCCTTTTCTGTTTGAAGCTTTAAAACTGCTTTATATAAACGATTTATAGCATTCTTATCTGTTTTAGCCATAGTTATTCTCCGTTCTGTTCGTTTTAGCTCTTTAGCATTGTAGCACACTAAAGCGCCAAAGTCAATAGCCAATTCAATAAAATGGTAAACACGGGGGATTTCACTAAATCCGCAAATGCGAGTTTTTTTATTAATTAAATTCTCAAATGCGATAGTCTTTTCTATTAAATCTGCAAATGCGAGGGTTTCAATTTATTAAATCCGCAAGTACGATAGCCCTCTCTATTAAATCTGTAAATGCGGGATATTTGCATCTACTCAATAAAAACAGCGAACAAGGGGATATTCCCCTCTGCTCGCTGCAACAGAATTATTTGTTTTTTGATTTGATATCATAGGGCGTAACCTGATAAACATAATAATTGAGCCAGTTTGAGTATATTAAATTTGCGTGTCCCCTCCAGGTTACAAGGGGATCTTTTGTATCATCATCGTTGGGAAAATAATTTTCGGGAACATTTATCGGAAGCCCTAAATTTTTATCGCGAAGATATTCTTTTTTCAAGGTATCGGCATCATATTCCGAATGCCCGTTATAAAAATCTGCTTACCGTTATCGGTTGAGAGGGCATATATTCCTGCTTCGGGAGAAGAAGCCAATATGCGAAGCTCGGGCACCTTTTCTATATCCTCGCGCCTTATAGTAGTATGTCTGGAATGTGGCACCATAAAGATATCATCAGCACCTCTGAAAAGCATTGATGAGCGGCGCTCTACCTTATGATGGAATATGCCGAAAAGCTTTTTTTCCAAGGGGTATTTCTTTATACCGAAATGATAATAAAGACCTGCTTGAGCGCCCCAACAAATATGAAAGGTACTTGTAACATTAGTTTTGGTCCATTCCATAATTTCTGTAAGCTCTTCCCAATAGGCAACCTCTTCAAATTCCATTTTTTCTACGGGCGCACCTGTTATAACCATACCGTCGAACTTTTCGTTTTTAACATCCTCAAAAGTTTTATAGAAAGAAAGAAGATGCTCTTCCGATACATTCTTTGCCTTATGAGAGGTTGTATGAATAAGCTCAAGCTCAACCTGCAAGGGGGTATTTCCCAAAAGACGGGCTAACTGGGTTTCGGTTTCAATTTTTGTTGGCATTAAATTGAGCACAAGAATTTTAAGAGGGCGGATATCCTGAGTATCTGCTCTCAGCTCATTCATAACGAATATATTTTCACTTTTTAAGGTTTCGGTTGCCGGAAGACCGTTTGGAATTTTTATCGGCATATAAATTCTCCAATTCTTAAATGTTTTCTAATGCCTCTTTTATATCATTGATTATATCATCGGCATTTTCAATACCGACAGAAAGTCTGATAAGGTCGGGCGATACACCTGCCGCGATAAGCTCTTCATCATTCATTTGGCGATGAGTTGCGCTTGCAGGATGCAAACAGCAGGTATGAGCATCTGCAACATGGGTAGCTATAGCTGCTATTTTTAATTTTTTCATAAATGCTTCTGCAGCTTTTCTTCCGCCTTTTACGCCGAAGCTTACAACGCCGCATGAGCCTTTGGGAAGATATTTCTGAGCAAGGGCATAATCCTTATCGCTTTCAAGTCCGCTATATTTTACCCAAGCAATTTTTTCGTTTTCCGATAAGAATTTTGCTACCTTTAAAGCATTTTCACAATGGCGCGGCATACGAACATGCAATGTTTCTATACCCAAATTAAGTATATATGCATTCTGCGGCGACTGAGTTGAGCCGAAATCGCGCATGAGCTGAGCAGTTGCTTTTGTTATAAATGCGCCCTCGAGCCCAAATCTTTCGGTGTAGGTAACACCATGATAGCTATCATCGGGGGTACAAAGCCCTGCGAACTTATCGGGATAGCGGGTCCAATCGAATTTACCGCTGTCAACAATACAACCGCCTGTTGTTGCGCCATGGCCATCTAAATACTTGGTTGTTGAATGAATAACAATATCTGCGCCGAATTCAAAAGGACGGCAGAGATAGGGGGTTGCAAAGGTATTATCAACTATAAGGGGAACACCGTGGGCGTGGGCAGCATTAGCAAAGCGCTCGATATCTAAAACTGCCAGCGCTGGGTTCGCTATGGTTTCACCAAATACTGCCTTTGTATTGGGTTTGAATGCGGCTTCTAATTCTTCATCGGTAGCATAAGGGGAAACAAATGTAAATTCTATTCCCATTCTCTTCATTGTGACGGCGAAGAGATTATAGGTTCCGCCATAAATTGTTGATAAGGATACTATATGGTCGCCGCAAGATGCAATATTAAAGATACTGTAAAAACTTGCAGCCTGACCTGAAGAGGTAAGCATTGCGGCTGTTCCGCCCTCAAGCTCACATATTTTAGCGGCAACATAATCGCTTGTAGGATTTTGCAGTCTTGTATAGAAATATCCGCTTGCCTCAAGGTCGAATAATTTGCCCATATCCTCGCTTGTATCATATTTAAAGGTTGTACTCTGGATTATCGGAATCTGTCGGGGTTCACCGTTACCGGGAACATATCCGCCCTGAATACATTTTGTTTCTAAGCTCAAATTTTTCATTAGTGCTTCCTCCTATTTTTCCATCGTATTTTATTATTTTATCACGATATTGCTTATATTGCAATATTTTTAATAAAATCTTAATAACAATAAATAAAAAAAGCGGGCTTATGCCCGCTTTTTATTTTTATTCGATTATATAAGCTCGATTATAGCCATTTCAGCTGCGTCGCCACGACGGGGTCCGATTTTGATAATACGGGTATATCCGCCGTTTCTTTCTGTATATTTCGGTGCAATCTCATCGAAAAGTTTTTTAACAACAGCTTCTTTGGTAATATAAGCCATCGCCTGACGTTTTGCATGGAGCGACGGATCTTTAGCTAATGTAATCATTTTCTCAGTTGTAGCACGAACTTCTTTAGCTCTGGTTACGGTTGTTTCGATCTTGCCGTTTTCCAGAAGATAAGTTGTCATGCCCCTGAGCATTGCCTTACGGTGGTCGGTAGCTCTACCGAGTTTTCTTGTTCCGGGCATTTAGATTCACTCCTTTTCTGAAAGATAAGATTATTATTCTTCTTCGTTGCTGAAGGAAAGTCCGAGGTTTTCAAGTTTATTGATAACTTCCTCTAAGGATTTTCTTCCGAGATTTCTTACCTTCATCATTTCTTCTTCCGTTTTGGTTGTTAAATCCTCAACGGTATTGATTCCTGCTCTCTTCAAACAGTTGAACGAACGCACGGACAAGTCAAGCTCCTCAATGGTCATCTCAAGAACTTTTTCTTTATCTTTTTCATTCTTCTCTACCATAATCGCTGTGCTGAATGCTTCAGCAGAGAGATCGGCAAACAAGTTGAGATGTTCATTAAGCACCTTGGCAGCCAGCGAAACAGATTCTTTTGCGGAAATTGTTCCGTCTGTCCACACTTCTAATGTGAGTTTGTCAAAGTCGGTTATCTGACCAACTCGAGTGTTTTCTACCGTGTAGTTAACCTTCGAAACCGGAGTATAGATACTATCAATCGGGATCATACCGATTTCCGGCTGCAAAAGCTGTTTATTGCGCTCGATCGGCACATAGCCTCTGCCTTTATCGATAACAATTTCCATATAAAGGCTTGCTCCCTCTCCGAGGGTTGCTATATGCATGGAAGGGTTGAGTATTTCAACCTCCGAATCTGCCTGAATATCTGCAGCAGTAATTTCTTTTTCGCCTTTTGCATCAATGTAAAGCGTTTTCGGAGCTTCGCCGTACAACTTTGCGGTAAGACCCTTCATATTAAGAACAATTTCTGTTACATCTTCTTTAACACCGGGGATCGTGCTGAACTCGTGCTGAATTCCGTCGATTTTAATTGCTGTAACAGCAACACCGGGCAAAGAAGAAAGCAAAACTCTTCTTAAGCTGTTTCCGAGGGTAATACCATAACCGCGCTCAAGAGGCTCTACTACGAATTTTCCATAGGAGCCATCGGGCTTTAAGTCAACGACTTCAATTTTAGGTCTCTCTATTTCAATCATTAAAAACCCTCCGTTTCTTTCGCGGGGATAACCCCGCTCAAATTAAGTTATTCTATCCTGTCTTATTTAGAGTATAGCTCGACGATGAGGTTAACTGCAACATCAAGGTCAATTTCGTCTCTTTCGGGCATACGAATTACTTTTGCTGTCATATTGGTTTTATCAGCATCAAGCCACATAGGAACGGGACGAGCCGAATTTGCTTCAAATACAGCCTTAAGGTTATCGTTTTTAGATGTGTTCTCAGTTACTGCAACAACATCACCCTCTTTAACAAGGAAAGAAGGAATATCTGTTTTTATTCCGTTTACTGTGAAATGACCGTGACGAACGAGCTGACGAGCCATAGCTCTGGAATGAGCAAGACCGAGTCTGTAAACTACGTTATCAAGACGGCTTTCAAGAATTTTCAAAAGGTTTTCACCTGTCATACCCTGCTGTCTTGCAGCCATCTCGAAATACTTTCTGAACTGGCTTTCGAGAACTCCGTAATAACGGCGGGTTTTCTGTTTTGCACGAAGCTGAATACCGTATTCACTGCTCTTTTTACGGCCCTGTCCGTGCTGACCGGGAGCATATTCTCTATGAGTATAGGGGCATTTTGCAGAATAGCATTTTTCGCCCTTTAAGAAAAGCTTCTGGCCTTCTCTGCGGCACTGTTTGCATACCGCTGCGGTATATCTTGCCATAATGGTTCCACCTCTCTCTGAAATTAAACGCGACGGCGCTTAGGCGGCCGACATCCGTTGTGAGGAATAGGAGTAACGTCTTTAATCATCGTAACTTCAAGACCTACTGTCTGAAGTGCACGAATGGCTGCTTCTCTTCCTGAACCCGGTCCCTTAACAAAAACTTCAACGGTTTTAAGTCCATGCTCCATAGCTGCTTTAGCTGCAGTTTCTGCTGCAGACTGAGCTGCGAAAGGAGTTGACTTACGGGAGCCTCTGAATCCGAGTCCGCCCGCAGATGCCCAAGAAATTGCATTTCCCTGACTATCTGTTACTGTTACCATTGTGTTGTTAAAGGTGGACTGAATGTGAACCTGTCCGCGGTCAATGTTTTTACGCTCGCGGCGCTTTCTTGTAGCTACTTTTTTAGCTGTTGCCATTTTCAGTTACCTCCTCTTACTTCTTCTTGTTAGCGATTGTCTTCTTCGGTCCTTTGCGAGTTCTTGCGTTAGTCTTGGTTCTCTGTCCGCGAACGGGGAGACCCTTTCTATGACGAACGCCTCTGTAACAACCGATTTCAACAAGACGCTTAATGTTGAGAGCTGTATCTCTTCTGAGATCGCCTTCAACTGTTAAATTTGCTGCAATATACTCACGAAGCTTGTTTGCTTCCTCTTCGGTAAGATCTCTTACTCTTGTATCAGGATTGATTCCTGTTGCAGCCAATATCTCTTTAGCTTTGCTGGCGCCTATGCCATAAACATAGGTAATACCAACTTCGATTCGCTTATCTTTAGGCAAATCTACTCCTGCAATACGTGCCATTAATTTGCACCTCCATTAAATAGTTTAGCCCTGACGCTGTTTATGCTTCGGATTGGAACAAATTACCATAACGCGACCTTTGCGCTTGATAACTCTGCATTTTTCGCAAATGGGCTTAACGGAAGGTCTGACTTTCATAAATAATAACCTCCTGCCTTTTGGCTATTTCGATCGCCATGTTATTCTGCCCTTTGTAAGGTCGTATGGCGACATCTCAACCGTTACTTTATCTCCGGGAAGAATGCGAATGTAGTTCATTCTGAGCTTCCCGCTGATGTGGGCTAAAATACTGTGTCCGTTCGGAAGTTCTACCTTAAACATTGCGTTAGGCAGCGCCTCCAAAACTGTACCTTCTATCTCGATTACATCGTCTTTCGACACCCTGTTTTCCTCCTTTGGAAATAAATCGAGTTTTATCCTCAAATCTGGGTTAAAACAACATTACCGCTTTTGGTTATCGCTACTGTGTGTTCGAAATGTGCAGATAAACTTCCGTCAGCTGTTGTAACCAACCAGCCGTCTGCATGGTTATCGTTCACTTCATAGCTTCCTGCGTTAATCATTGGTTCGATCGCAATCATCATACCGGGCATAAGCCTGAGCCCTGTTCCCGCCTTTCCGTAATTCGGAACATCGGGGGACTCATGCATATCTTCGCCGATACCGTGCCCCACATATTTTCTGACAACGGAAAAACCGTTTTCTTCAGCATATGATTGCACTGCAAAGCCTATATCACCCAGCCGATTACCGCTTTTTGCCGCTTCAATTCCGCGGCGAAGGCATTCCTTTGTTACCGAAAGAAGTTTTTCGGCTTCGGGGGAAATTTTCCCAGCCGGAAAGGTTGCCGCGTTATCGCCGTTGTATCCGTTTTTTATCGCTCCGACATCTATCGAAACGATATCTCCTTCCTTGATGATTCTTTTCTTGGAAGGAATTCCATGAATAATTTCATTGTTTATCGAGATACAGCAGCTTGCAGGGTAACCCGCGTAACCCAGAAAATTGGGTTTTGCGCCGCGGGAGATGATGAACTTGCGAACTGCATCATCAATTTCTCCCGTTGAAACGCCGGGTTTAACCATGCTGCCGGCTAAGGCGAGTGCTTCTCCGGATATCTTTCCTGCTTCTTTCATAAGCCGCAGTTCCGATTCACTTCTCAGCACTACCATTTTTTATGCCTCCAACGCTTTGAAGGTAAGGGCGGTGGTATCTGCTACCTCTTCCTGTCCCTCAACTATAAAGAGCTTTCCTTTCTCTTCATAGTAAGCCTTCAAAGGCTCGGTCTGTTCGTGATAAATCGCGAGTCTTTCTCTGACAGTTTCAGGCGCATCATCCTTGCGCTGAACTAATGCTCCGCCGCACTTGTTGCAAATTCCGTCAACTGCCGGTTTTTTATACTCCAGATGATAAGAACTTCCACAAACGCTGCAAACTCTTCTGCCTGTTAAGCGTTTTTCGATATCAGCATCGGAAACTTCAATATCAATAACCTTATCGATATTTATTCCCATACGATCTAAAGCTTCTGCCTGAACAACTGTTCTGGGGAATCCATCAAGAATGAAGCCTTCTTTACAGTCGTCCTGAGCTAAGCGCTCTTTGATGATATCAATAACAACTTCATCAGGAACGAGCTTTCCGCTTTCGATGAAAGATTTTGCTTTAAGTCCGAGTTCAGTACCGTTTTTTAAAGCTTCCCTGATAATGTTACCTGTAGAAATTGTAGGGATATTTAACTTATCGCAAACAATTTCTGCTTGGGTTCCTTTACCTGCTCCGGGAGCACCTAAAAATATAAGATTCATTCTAACTCTCCTTATTCAAGAAATCCCTTATAATGACGCATCATCATCTGAGATTCCATCTGCTGGGTAGTTTCAAGCGCAACACCAACTAAAATTAAAACTGTTGTTCCGCCGAGCTGAATGCCCATTCCGGTAACCTTGCCAAGTAAGATAGGCAATGTTGCAATAAGACCTAAGAAAAGCGCACCGAGGAATACGACTTTGCCGAGAACCTTCTGAATAAATTCATAGGTAGGCTTGCCGGGACGGATACCCGGAATTGCTCCGTTGTTTTTCTGTAAGTTATTTGCAATCTCAACCGGATTGTACTGAATCTGAACATAAAAGAAATTAAAGAAGATAATAAGCAGAAAATAAATAATTGCATAAGCAATTGTATCGGGATTTAAAAATCCTAAGATTTTACCCCAAGTAGAATCATCCGAAATGTTTGCAAAGGTCTTGATTGTTGCCGGAAGGGAAACAAAAGACGAAGCAAAGATTATCGGCATAACACCGCTCATATTAACCTTAATCGGAATATAGCTTGACTGTCCGCCATACATTTTTCTTCCTACAACGCGCTTAGCATATTGAACGGGGAGCTTTCTTTCTGCATTAGTAAAGAATACGATAAATCCTATTACTGCTACGAAAAGAACTGCTACCAACGGAACAAGGAAATAGTACTGTGTATAGCCCTGATTTCCCATCTCCCAATATTTCAAGAGCGTATTTACGGCTGACGGTCCGCGGCTTACGATACCTGCAAAAAGTATCATAGAGATACCGTTTCCGATACCATTTTCATCAATTCTCTCACCGAGCCAAACAATAAGGCAAGAACCTGCTGTAAAGCATGCGAGAATGATGAAGAGGGCATACCATCCATCAAAGCCTTTTGTATATTCAACTGCGCCGTATGACTTCATAATGAAGTAGTAACCGATAGCTTGAACTAAAGCCAAGGCTAATGTTACCCAGCGAGTTATCATACCAACCTTCTTCTGTCCAACCTCTCCTTCTTTCGCAAGTCTTCCTAACGGAGGAATTGCTACCATAAGAAGCTGAATGATAATAGAAGCATTGATATAAGGCTGAATAGAAAGGGCAAAAAGCGTACCGTTAGCAAGCGCTCCACCTGTTAAGATATCGAGATATCCTAACATTGTATTTTCGCCCTGATTAAATAAAGTTGCGAGTGCCGACGGATCTAAGAACGGAATCGGGATTGCCGCACCTATTCTGAAAATAACGATAATAAGAAGAGTGTAAAGAAGCTTTTTCCTTAAGTCTGCCATTTTCCAAGCATTTCTTAAAGTCTGAAACATCTTATTCCACCTCTACTTTCCCGCCTGCTGCTTCAATTTTTGCCTTAGCAGTTTCAGAAATTGCTGTTGTTTTAACAGTAAGTTTTTTGGTTATTTCACCTCTACCAAGGACTTTGATGCCATCGAGAGGCTTCTTAATTATGCCTGCTTCGATAATTGCCTTATCGTCGATAACTGCTCCGTCTTCAAATCTTTCGAGATCGGAAACATTAACGATAGCTAATTTTGTTGCGAAAATATTAACAAAGCCACGCTTAGGAATTACTCGGCTTAAAGGCATCTGTCCGCCTTCAAAGCCCGGACGAACACCACCGCCGCTGCGTGCGTTCTGACCTTTGTGGCCTTTACCTGCTGTTTTTCCGTTACCGCTGCCTGCGCCGCGTCCTTTTCTGAACACGTCTTTAACAGAACCGGGAGCCGGAGAAAGCTCATGCAGTTTCATATTGGCACCTCCTTATTTATGCTTTGTTTACTTCGATTAAAAAGGAAATCTTGTTGATTTTTCCTCTTGTTTGCTCATTATCAGGCTGAACTGTTTCAGCACCGATCTTTTTAAGTCCGAGAGAATGAGCAGTTGCGATCTGATCTGCCTTGCGGCCGTTTAAGCTCTTAACAAGCTTTATCTTTAACTGTGCCATCATTCTTCCTCCTTAACCTAAAATCTCTTTCGGGCTTTTGCCGCGAACTGCAGCAACCTCTTCTAAGCTTCTTAAGGAAGCCAAGCCTGCGAAAGCAGCCTTAACAACATTGTTGGGGTTGTTAGAACGAAGAGATTTTGTTCTGATATCCTTAATTCCTGCTGCTTCAACAACTGCACGAACTGCACCGCCGGCAATAACTCCGGTACCGGGTGCTGCGGGTTTCATCAAAACTCTGCCTGCGCCGTAAGCGCCGATGATTTCATGAGGAATAGTTGTTCCTTTAAGAGAAACCTTAATGAGATTTTTCTTAGCGTCTTCAATTCCCTTGCGAATAGCATCCGGAACCTCAGAAGCCTTACCGAGTCCGTAGCCAACAGTTCCGTTGCCGTCGCCGACAACAACTAAAGCTGCGAACTTGTAGATACGTCCACCCTTAACGGTCTTAGCAACGCGGTTAAGGAAAACGACCTTTTCAATATAATTGGAATTAGCTGCATCCATCTTAGCCAAAGTTATCCCTCCTGATTAGAACTTAAGTCCGCTTTCGCGGGCACCTTCGGCAAGAGCAGCTACTCTGCCGTGGAAAATAAATCCGCCGCGGTCAAAAACGACCTCTTCAATGCCTTTGTCGAGCGCTCTCTTTGCAACGAGCTCTCCAACCTTTTTAGCAGCATCTTTATTGGAGCCAAGACCGGAGAAATCCTTCTCTACGGAAGAAGCGCTGACTAATGTAACACCCTTGATGTCATCGATGATCTGAGCGCTTATGTTCTTATTAGAACGGTAAACGCAAAGTCTCGGACACTCTGTTGTTCCGCTTATTTTGCTTCTGACACGAAGATGTCTTTTTGCTCTTAAAGCGGCTTTGTCCTTCTTTGTTATCATGAAACTTTTCTCCTTTGATTATTTCTTAGCACCCTTACCGGCTTTACCCTCTTTGCGGATAATATGCTCATCAGCATATTTGATTCCTTTGCCCTTGTAGGGTTCCGGCGGACGTTTTTCTCTAACCTCAGCAGCAAACTGACCAACTTGCTGTTTGTCTGCACCGGAGATAACAATCGAGTTCGGATTGGGAACTTCGATTTTGATGCCTTCCGGCTCAGCCATGATTACCTGATGTGAATATCCGAGGTTCATAACAAGGTTTTTGCCCTGCATTGCTACACGGTAACCAACACCGTTAACCTCGAGAGTTTTGCTATAGCCTTCGGAAACACCAACAATCATATTGTTAACGAGTGTGCGGGTGAGTCCGTGAAGCGATTTGTGCATTTTGTTTTCACTGGGACGCTTAACGATGATTTCATCGCCTTCTCTTTCAATGATCATGTCCTTGTGAAATTCTTTTGTGAGTGTACCTTTTGCGCCTTTAACGGTAAGGATGTTTCCATCGATTTTAACATCAACACCGGCAGGAACAGCAATCGGCTTTCTACCTATTCTTGACATTGAAAATCCTCCTTACCAAATGAACGCGAGAACTTCTCCGCCGACATTGAGCTTTCTTGCTTCCTTGTCGGTTAAGATGCCCTTAGGAGTAGAGAGAATGGCGGTACCAAGTCCCTTCATAACCTTAGGCATATCCTCACAGCTTGTATAAATACGAAGGCCGGGCTTAGACACTCTGCGAAGTCCCGTAATTACCTGAGAACGGTTCTCGCCGTATTTCAAAGTAATGCGGATAACTCCCTGCTTGTTGTCATCAATTACCTCATAAGAGGTGATATAGCCTTCATCAGCTAATATTTTAGCTATTGATTTTTTAATATTTGATGCGGGAATATCAACCGTATCATGTTTAGCAGAATTAGCGTTCCTGATTCTGGTCAGCATATCTGCAATTGCATCGGTGATTTGCATGCTGTAACCTCCTTTGCTATTTTTACCAGCTTGCCTTTTTAACGCCCGGAATTTCGCCCTTGTAGGCTAATTCTCTAAAGCATATACGGCAAATACCATATTTGCGAAGATAAGCATGGGGTCTGCCGCAAATCTTGCAGCGATTATAAGCACGAGTAGAGTACTTGGGCTCTCTCTGCTGTTTAATTTTCATTGAAGTCTTTGCCACAATTCACCCCTCCTTATTTCTCGAACGGAGCGCCCAATAATGTGAGCAGCTCTTTAGCTTCTTCGTCGGTATTAGCGGTTGTAACAAATGCAATGTCCATGCCGCGTACCTTATCAATCTTGTCATATTCGATTTCAGGGAAAATAAGCTGTTCCTTGATACCGAAGTTGTAGTTTCCTCTGCCGTCAAACGAGTTAGCGCTGATGCCATGGAAGTCTCTTACTCGGGGAAGAGCGAGATTGAAGAGCTTGTAAACAAACTCATACATTTTCTCGCCGCGGAGAGTAACTCTGCATCCGATTACCTGTCCTGCACGAAGCTTGAAGTTCGCAACGGACTTCTTCGAAATACATTTAACTGCTCTCTGTCCGGTAATTAAAGCGAGATCATTCATGATAGCGTCAACCATTTTGTCATTGTCTTTTGCCTCTCCCGAGCCAACGTTAACAATAACCTTCTCAAGCTTCGGAATCTGCATTACGCTTTTGTAACCGAACTTCTGCATTAAAGCAGGCGCTACATCTTTAGCATATATCTCTTTAAGAATTGCCATTTTTATTCCTCCACTTAGAATGTTTTTCCGCACTTCGGATTTTTGCACACGCGAACCTTGCTGCCGTCCTCTAAAATCTTATGAGCGATTCTGGTAGGCTTATTGCAGCTGGGGCAAACGAGCTGAACCTTGGAAGCATAGATAGCAGCCTCAGCCTTAACTATGCCGCCCTGCTCGCCCATTCTGCGGGGTTTTACGTGCTTTGTAACGAGGTTTCTTCCCTCGATAATAACTTTACCCTCTTTGGGGCTAACTGCGAGTACCTTGCCGGTGTTACCTTTATCATCGCCGGAAAGAATTACTACGGTATCTCCGGTTTTAACATGAACCTTATTCATTCTGGTAGCACCTCCTTAAAGTACTTCGGGAGCAAGGGAAAGAATCTTCATATAATCCTTATCTCTAAGCTCTCTTGCGACAGGCCCGAAAATACGAGTTCCTTTCGGGTTCTTGTCTTCTTTGATAATAACTGCAGCATTCTCATCGAATCTGATATAGCTTCCGTCATCGCGACGAACGCCTTTTACAGAACGAACGATAACTGCTTTAACAACTTCACCTTTTTTCACAACGCCGCCGGGTGCTGCTTTTTTAACCGTAGCAACGATAACATCACCTATATTGGCGTACCTCCTGCGTGAACCTCCAAGCACACGAATGCACATAAGTTCTTTTGCACCGGTGTTGTCTGCCACTTTGAGGTAGGTCTGCATCTGTATCACAGAGCGTTCCTCCTTTCGGTTTTACGAAAATTATTTAGCTTTTTCAATAATCTTTACAAGTCTCCATCTCTTGTCTTTGGACAAAGGACGAGTCTCCATAATGGAAACGCGGTCGCCGACAGAGCACTCATTGTTTTCATCGTGCGCCTTGAATTTAACTGTACGCTTGATGATCTTTTTATAAAGCGGATGTGTAACATTGTCTTTAACTGCAACAACGATTGTCTTGTCCATCTTGTCGCTAACAACTATACCCACTCTTGTTTTTCTGAGGTTTCTTTCGCTCATCGTAAAATTTTCCTCCATTCCCATTACTGCTCATTTTTGAGCTCGAGCTCACGCAAAACCGTTTTGATCTTCGCAATGTCTTTTCTCACTGCTCTGATTCTCATCGGGTTTTCAAGCTGATTTATAGCAAGCTGGAAACGCAGGTTAAAAAGCTCTTTTTTGCTTTCTTCAAGCTTTTCATTGAGTTCTGCTGAAGAAAGTTCTCTAATTTCAGAAATTTTCATATTACTGAACCTCCGTTTCTTCCTTCTTTACAAACTTGCACTTAATCGGGAGTTTGTGCATAGCAAGACGAAGAGCCTCGCGCGCAACCTCTTCCGAAACACCGCCGATTTCGAACATAACTCTTCCGGGCTTAACAACGGCTACCCAATATTCGGGAGAACCTTTACCGGAACCCATTCGTGTTTCAGCAGGCTTTTGTGTTACCGGCTTGTCGGGGAATATTTTGATCCAAACCTGACCGCCGCGCTTTGTATAACGAGTCATCGCGATACGGGCAGCTTCAATCTGGTTGGATGTTATCCATGCGGGCTCTAAAGCCTGCAAACCGAACTGGCCATAGGTAACGGTATTGCCTCTCATGGCTTTACCTTTAAGACGTCCTCTCTGGACTCTTCTGTATTTAACTCTTTTCGGCAATAACATTATTTTCTGCCCCCTTCCTTCTGGGGTTTTCTGTTATCGGAAAGAACTTCGCCTTTGTAAACCCAAACCTTAACGCCGATTTTGCCGTAGGTTGTGTTTGCTTCAGCAAATCCGTAATCAATGTCTGCACGAATTGTCTGGAGCGGAATAGTACCTTCGTGATACGATTCGCTTCTTGCAATTTCAGCACCGCCCAAACGGCCGGATACCTGCGCTTTAATACCTCTAGCGCCTGCATTCATTGTTCTTCCGATAGACTGTTTTAATGCTCTTCTGAAGGAAATACGTCTTTCCAACTGAGATGCGATTGATTCAGCAACGAGCTGTGCATTTGTATCAATGTTCTTGATCTCAACTATATTGACTAAAACGGGCTTTCCAATCATTTTTGCGCATTCTGCTTTTAATTTCTCTATCTCTGCGCCGCCTTTACCGATAACCATACCGGGCTTTGCGCAGTGGATAGCGATCTTAACCTTGTTAGCATCGCGCTCGATTTCGATGCGCGGAACACCTGCGGAATATAACTTTTTCTTAAGAAATTTACGCAGATTGTAATCCTCAACGAGAGTATCACCGAAGACGCTGTCGTTAGCAAACCAACGGGAATCCCAATCTTTGATTACGCCCACTCTTAATCCATGCGGGTTAACTTTCTGTCCCATAATCTACCTCCTCTTCAGCTTATTCCTTCTCCTTGAGTACCAAGGTGATGTGCGAAGTTCTTTTCAGAATTCTGTTCGCACTGCCTCGTGCTCTGGGATGGATTCTCTTCAGTGTGGGACCCGGTGTTACAAAGCACTCTGCAACATAGAGAGCGTCTTTGCTCATGCTGAAATTATTTTCAGCATTTGCTTTAGCCGAATCCAAAAGTTTAATAAGTAATTCGCTGGCGGCTTTAGGGGTATGCTTTAAGATAGCCCTTGCCTTGTCAACCGGCTGATTTCTTATTAAATCAAGTACGATTTGTACTTTTCTGGTTGCTATACGGGCATGCCGTAAAATAGCCCTTGCTTCCATTTAAAAATCCTCCTTCCGGTTAACCTTAGTTTCCGTTATTGCTGGTCTTGCTTCCTGCATGACCTTTGTAGGTTCTTGTGGGAGCGAACTCACCAAGTTTGTGTCCTACCATATCCTCGGTAACATATACCGGAACATGTTTGCGTCCGTCATGGACAGCGAATGTGTGTCCTACGAATTCGGGGAAAATTGTGGAAGCTCTGCTCCATGTTTTAACAACGCGTTTTTCGCCCGATTCATTCATAGCGATAACTTTTTTCATAAGAGACTCTTCAACATAAGGTCCCTTCTTTACGCTTCTACCCAAATTAACTGCCTCCTTTCAGCACTACTTGCTGCGGCGCTTGACAATAAACTTGTCTGAGCGGTTTTCTTGCTTCTTGTCTTGTAACCCAAAGCAGGCTTGCCCCACG
This sequence comes from Oscillospiraceae bacterium, assembly GCA_018110785.1. Lineage (GTDB taxonomy): Bacteria > Bacillota > Clostridia > Oscillospirales > JAGBHD01 > RGIG9114. The sequence goes on along the minus strand of JAGBHD010000054.1, from coordinate 3,933 downwards.
GAGTAACAGGTCCCGGACGACCGATAGGTGATTTACCTTCACCACCACCGTGCGGGTGATCACACGGGTTCATTACAGAACCGCGAACTGTGGGACGCCAGCCCATGTGGCGTTTTCTTCCGGCTTTACCGATGGAAACGTTTTCGTGGTCAGTGTTACCAACCTGTCCGATTGTTGCCATGCAGTTAGCGGGAACATTTCTGAGCTCTCCAGAGGGGAGACGGAGAAGTGCGTAAGCACCCTCTTTAGCCATGAGCTGAGCCATATTTCCTGCAGAGCGAACAAGCTGCGCGCCCTTTCCGGGATAAAGCTCGATGTTGTGGATAACTGTACCAACAGGAATAGAGGAAAGCGGAAGCGCATTTCCGGGCTTAATATCAGCTGTTGTTCCTGCTACAACAGTATCTCCAACCTTGAGACCGTCGGGAGCGAGAATGTATCTCTTTTCCCCGTCTTCATACTTCAAAAGCGCGATATGTGCCGAACGGTTAGGATCGTATTCTAAAGTCATAACTGTTGCGGGAATATCAAATTTGTTGCGCTTGAAATCAATAATACGGTATTTTACCTTGTTTTTACCGCCGCGATGACGAACGGTAATTCTTCCGTAGCTGTTTCTACCCGATTTATTCTTGACTACCGAGAGCAAGCTTTTTTCGGGAGCTACTTTGGACAAACCGCTGTAATCAGTGGATGTCATAGATCTTCTGGCAGGTGTTGTAGGCTTATAAGTCTTAATTGCCATGAAGTTTCACTCTCCTTTTTTATTTGCTTTTGCGAAGCCTCTTAATGGTGGGCTCCATACTTTGCTATTTCGCTGAAATTTCAGCGAAACCCCTGTTTCTTATACCATGCTCTCGAAGAACGCGATCGGCTTCGAATCTGCTTTCAGGGTTACGATGGCTTTCTTCCAGTCGGAACGGTATCCAACAGAAGCGCCCATTCTCTTCTGTTTGCCTTTGCAGTTAATTGTATTAACCGAAGCAACCTTAACATCGAAAATCTCTTCAACCGCTTTCGCAATTTCGATCTTTCCTGCATCTACAGCTACCTTAAAGGTATAAACCTTATCAGCAATCTTCTCCATAGAACGCTCTGTAATAATCGGCTTTAAGATAATATCCTGAGCATACTTCATTTGGAATACACCTCCTCGATTTTCAGAAGAGCTTCCTTAGAAACTACCATTTTGCTGCTGTTGAGAATGTCGTAAACATTCAATGTGTTGTAAAGAGCAGATTTAGCTCCCTCAATGTTAGCAGCGCTCTTGATAACATAATTATCAACTGCATCTAAAACTAACAAGGGCTTTTTGCCTGCATCTAAAGAAGCGAACATATTAACCATTGTTTTGGTTTTGTATTCGTCCATCTTAAGTCCTTCAACAACGATAAGCTCGTTCGAAGAAACTTTAGAGGAAAGAGCAGAGCAAAGAGCAAGTCTCTTTACCTTTTTGTTTAAATCGAAGCCATAATCTCTCGGCTTCGGTCCGAGCGCAATACCGCCATGAGTCCACTGAGGAGATCTTGTCGAGCCCTGACGAGCATGACCTGTTCCCTTCTGTCTCCAAGGCTTACGTCCGCCGCCGGAAACTTCCGCGCGGGTTAATGTGCTCTGTGTACCTTGTCTCTGATTGGCAAGATAGAGTCTGACTGCCTCATGCATAACATGAACATTCGGAGTAATTCCGAAAATCTTATCGTTAAGGGTGAGAGAGCCAACTTCTTTGCCGCTCATATCAAAAACTTTAATCTCTGGCATTATAACTCCTCCTTCCCTTAGGCCTTAACGCTGTCGGTGATAACAACAACGCCGCCCTTAGGTCCCGGGATTGCTCCGCGGAGAACTATCAGGTTGTTTTCAGCATCAACCTTAACAACATCAAGATTCTGAACGGTAACATTCTCAGCGCCCATGTGGCCAGGAAGTCCCTTTCCTTTGAATACACGGGACGGATCGCTGATAGCACCCATAGAACCAGCCTCACGAGCAACAGGACCTGTACCGTGAGTAGCCTTTAAGCTCTTGTTGCCATAGCGCTTGATTGTTCCTGCGAAACCTTTACCTTTGGAAACGCCCGAAACATCAACCTTATCGCCTACTGCGAAAGTATCTGCTTTGATGATATCGCCAACATTTAATGCAGCGCAGTCATCCAAGCGGAATTCTTTGAGGTGTTTCTTTGCAGCAACACCTGCTTTCTCAAAGTGTCCTTTGAGGGGTTTGTTTGTGTGCTTAGAGGTCATATCCTCAAAGCCTAACTGAACCGATTCGTATCCGTCGTTTTCAGAAGTTTTCTTCTGAACTACGGGGCAGGGACCTGCCTCGATAACGGTAACAGGGATGATCTTTCCCTTTTCGTCAAAAAGCTGAGTCATACCAACTTTTTTACCGATGATGCCTTTCTTCATAACATTTTACCTCCTTAAGGTTATTGGTTGGATAGACGCGTTTTCTGTCCCCGGCATTATTGGGGCAGCCGCTCTCTTTCCAACTTGACCCCCGACGAATCGAATTAAAGTTTGATTTCGATTTCTACGCCGGCAGGAAACTCCAGACCCTGAAGCGCTTCAACTGTCTTATTAGACGGACGAAGAATATCAATGAGTCTTTTGTGGGTTCTCTGTTCAAACTGCTCGCGGCTATCCTTATATTTATGAACAGCGCGAAGAATCGTAACAACTTCCTTATCTGTAGGAAGCGGGATCGGACCGCTTACTCTTGCGCCTGTGCGCTTAGCGGTTTCAACGATCTTCTCAGCGGATTTGTCAACCAACTGAGCATCGAAGCCTTTCAGTCTGATTCTGATTTTTTCCTTGACTGCCATCTTTTTTCCTCCTATTAAAGATTCACTACATAAGGAGAAGCGAAAATCTTTAACACCGCCCCGTGTGTTTCAAGGTTTTCTCATTAAAAAAACCGGAACAACCGGAACGCGGGACCTTTTGGTCCAGCCTGTCGAACGGGTTTCGCTGAAACGCGACTTCCTCCGAAAGACCTAATAAAGATTTTGCACTTTCCGCTCGGCTTTAAGCCGAACATACTCCACGGAAAAACCGCCAAACCTTTTGGCGCAACCTCCCGTTTCAACGCATACTCATGCAGTCGTGCCCTATTATAATATCGCAAACTCCCGCCGATTTCAAGCATTTTTTTAAATTTTAGTCTCAAAAAACCTGCTTTTTGAGATTTTCTACCTTTTTAACAATTTGAATCTATAAATTCAAAGTTTTTTAGGAATTTTATATAAATTCCACCAAATATCCTACCAAAATCGACAATTTGGGTATCAAAAGAGCTTCCTTAGAAGGGAAGCTCTTCTTCAGTTGGATTATAAACCTTTGTTTTTCTTTTTAATATTATAAATACGGCAGTTCCTGCTCCAATAAGAACTAAAGCTATTGGTATTATAATATACCATACCGCGCTGTTTTTAGTTTTTTCATTTTTCGGCGATAGATTTTCTTTATCGGTATCGTTTATTATTTCTTCTTTCGCTAAAGACTCTTCTTTTTCAAAAATAGGAGCAGATACAATAGAATCTTTTATCGGCGCCGACGAGCTGTTTTCTCTCTCGATTTGAGGGACACTGCTTTCAGAAGAAGTAAGCTTGGGGATTATCTCTGTTAGCTTCGCGCCGCAACGGGCGCATTTGCTTTCTTTTAAACCATCTGCATATTCGGTTGGCTCCTTTACTGTTACGGCTTCGCCGAATTTATGCCCCTTAGCTTCTATTGTTTTAATTTCTTTTTCCCCGCACCTTTTGCAGCTTCTTATTTCTTTTCCGTCTTCGCTGCAGCCAACTGTTTTTTCTGTTTCCCAATTGTTAAAGCTATGACCAAGCGCTTCCATCTCTTGAGAAACCGTTTCTCCGCAAGATTCACATTCGCCCTCTTCTTCGCCGTCGGTAGTGCAAGTTGCTATTTTTGTTCT
>JAGBHD010000053.1 GCA_018110785.1 Oscillospiraceae bacterium | reverse complement strand
CTCTAATGGGGGCTGATAAAATGGCAAAAGAGGGAAAAACTGCTGAAGAAATATTAACATATTACTATCAAAATGCTGAAATTGCTAAAATCTTATAATAAATTTGCATTTTGAATTAAAATCGTATATAATATGAAAAGATATTTCTTTATAGGAGTAATGTAAAAATGAAAACCAAAAACGAAATTATAAAAAACATAGAAGAAAAATTAAAAAAGGAAACACAGAAAAGCTTAAGCGATGCATCAAATAACGAGATTTATCGAGCTTTAAGCGCTTATGTTAATGAGCTTTTAGCGGCTAAGAGAGAAACCTATGAGGGAAGACACGAAAGCCGCGGAACTAAGCGCATTTATTATATCAGTATGGAATTTTTAATGGGACGCTCATTGAAAACTAACCTTTTTAATTTAGGACTTGCCGATGAAGCTGCGGCGGCTTTAAAGGAAAAGGGCATAAACTTAAGCGATATTTATGAAGAAGAGCCAGATGCAGGTCTTGGAAACGGCGGTCTTGGCAGATTGGCTGCTTGCTTTTTAGATGCTATGGCAACGACCGACAGCCTTTCTATGGGATATTCGATTTGCTATGAGTACGGTATTTTCAAGCAGAGAATAGTTGACGGCTGGCAGGCAGAGCTTCCTGATAACTGGCTCCCCGGCGGTGATGTTTGGCTTAATAAGAAAACCGATAAGATTATCCCTGTTCATTTTGAGGGAGAGATTGAAGAAATATGGGATAATGGCTATCATATGATAAACCATAAGGGCGGAACTGTTGTTGATGCTGTACCTTATGATATGTATGTTTCGGGATATGATTCGGATTCCGTAAGCGTTCTTCGTCTTTGGAGAGCTCAGAGCCATGGCTTTGATATGGAGCTTTTCAACAAGGGCGATTATATAAATGCGGTTTCCAAGCAGTCTGAAGCTGAGGCTATAAGCAAGGTTCTTTATCCTAACGACAATCATCAGGCGGGCAAAGAATTAAGACTTCGTCAGCAGTATTTTATGTCGGCTGCGTCTGTAGGCGATATTGTTAATAAGCACATGGAGGTTTACGGTACTTTAGATAACCTTTCCGAAAAGGTTGCTATCCATATAAACGATACCCATCCTACCTTGGCTATACCTGAGCTTATGCGCGTTTTGTTTGACGACTGCGGATATAGTTGGGATAAGGCATACAGAATTGTAAACGAGACCTTTGCATATACCAACCATACCGTTATGAAGGAAGCACTCGAATGCTGGGATGAGGAGCTGTTTAAAAGAGTTCTTCCCAGAATTTATCAGATAGTTCGCGAAATCAATGCGAGAACCTTTGATGCCGTAACCTCTATGACGGGCGACTGGGGCAAGGCTGAGAGAATGGCAATTATATGGGGACATAGTATTCGTATGGCTAATCTCTGCTGCCATGCTTCTCATAGCGTTAACGGTGTTTCCAAGCTTCATTCGGAGATTATAAAGGACGAGGTTTTCCGCGATTTCTATTCGGTTTATCCCGAAAAGTTCGGAAATGTTACAAACGGTATTGCTTACCGCCGCTGGTTATTGCAGTCGAATAAGGGCCTTAGCAACCTTTTGAGTGAATGCATCGGCGATGGATTTAAAAAAGATGCCTCCGCTTTGGAGAATTTCCGCAAATTTGAAAACGACAAGAGTGTTTTAAAAAGACTTTCTGAAATAAAGTTAGAGAACAAAAAGAGATTTGCTGACCATGTTTTTAAAATAAAGGGAGTTTCTATCGACCCGAATACTATTTTCGATGTTCAGGTTAAGCGACTTCACGAATATAAGCGTCAGCAGCTTAATGCTTTGAATATAATAAGCCTCTATGGCAAGCTTTTGGAAAATCCCGATTTGGATATTCAGCCGAGAACATATATTTTCGGCGCGAAGGCTGCCCCCGGATACTATATGGCAAAGCAGATAATCAAGCTTCTTTGCTTTATTTCCAAGGATTTGGAAAATCACCCGAAAATCAGAGAGAAGCTCAATGTTGTTTTCATTGAAGACTATAATGTTACAATGTCTGAGCTTTTAATGCCTGCCAGCGAAATAAGCGAACAGATTTCTCTTGCGGGAACAGAGGCTTCGGGAACAGGTAATATGAAATTTATGATAAACGGCGCAGTTACCTTAGGAACAATGGACGGCGCTAATATCGAAATTTATAATAATGTTGGAAACGATAATATCTTTATCTTCGGTATGAAGGCAGATGAGGTAAATTCTTTAAGAGCCGCAGGATATTCTCCCAGATATATCTATGAGAATAATGCCGACGTAAAAGCCGCTATCGACCTTTTAGACAGAGGCTTTGCAGGAGAGAAGTTCTATGATATTGTTAATATGCTTAAAAATACCGACTATTATATGACTCTTGCCGATTTCGACAGCTATGCTGCGGCATCGCGGAAAACAGGCGAGATATATAAAGATAAGCAAGCTTTTGCGAAGATGAGCCTTAACAACATTGCAGGCGCGGGATACTTCTCAGCAGACCGCGCAATTATGGATTACAGAAAAAATATTTGGCATCTGTAAGAGCGAAATAAACCCCTAAAGGAGCAAACTTTAGATGCTTTGCAAATTCAATTCGAGAAAAACTGAATATAAGCTGCCCTTTGGGGCGGTAGCTTCAAAAGAAACAGTCAGACTCTATCTTGAGATAGAGTCTGCCGTTTATCCGAGAGATGTTGCCCTTGTTATAAGGAAAGACGGGGAAGAAGAAAGGCGAATACCTGCCGAATTTAAAGGAATGAAAGGGATGCTTTCTGCCTTTGAGGTTTCCTTTGAAGCGAAAGATTCGGGACTATATTTTTATTATTTTACCTTTAATTCCAATTTCGGTTATCAGAAAATTAAAAAGGGAGTTGGCGGCGAAGGTGTAATAAACGATGATTTCGACGACTATCAACTGACGGTTTACGATGCCTTTTCGGAAACCGACTTTTTTGAAGGCGAAATATTCTATCAGATTTTTCCCGACCGCTTTTGCGCTTCGGGCGAAGAAAAAAAGGGGGTTCCCGATGATAGAATTTTAGTTTCCGATAAAAGTAAACTGCCTGAGTTTAGACCTAATGAAAAAGGAATCGTTAAAAATAATGATTTCTATGGCGGAGATTTTAAAGGAATTGCTTCGAAACTCGAATATCTTAAGGAAATAGGAGTAGGAGTTATATATCTTAATCCTATTTTCGAAGCCCATTCTAACCATCGTTACGATACGGCTGACTATAGAAAACCCGAACCGATTCTCGGCAGTGAAGAGGATTTTAAGGCTTTGGCAGATAAGGCTCATTCTTTAGGAATGAAGATAATTCTCGATGGAGTTTTCAGCCATACGGGAGATGACAGCGTTTATTTCAATAAATATAATCGCTATGATAGTATTGGAGCTTATCAGAGCCGAGGATCAAAGTATTTTGGTTGGTATAATTTTAAAAGCTGGCCCGATAGCTATGATTCATGGTGGGGGATTAGAATACACCCCGAGGTTAATGAAACTAATGAAGATTTTATGAACTTTATATGCGGCAAAAAAGGAGTTTTGCAGCATTGGATGGACCTCGGTGCAGATGGATTTCGTCTTGATGTTGCCGATGAGCTGCCCGATTTATTTTTAGAAAGACTTTATAGGTCGGTTAAGGCTTATAAAAGCGATGCTATTGTAATCGGAGAGGTTTGGGAGGATGCTTCCAATAAGATAAGCTATTCCCACAGACGCCGATTTCTTTTAGGAAAACAGCTCGATTCAGTTATGAATTATCCTTTCAGAAATGCTATTATCTCGCTTTTGAAATACGGCGACAGAGAGGGCTTTAAGGAAACGGTTGAAACTGTTTTGGAAAACTATCCTCAATATTCAATCAAAAACCTTATGAATTTTCTTTCTACACACGATACAAAGCGCATTTTAACGGCTTTGGCGGGTGAAGAGGAAAACGGCAGGGGAAGAGATTGGATGGCTCAAAAGGTACTTTCGGAAGACGAGAGAAGACTTGGCGCTAAAATGCTGAAAACAGCATATACAATTCTCTATATGCTCCCCGGTAATCCGCAGATATATTACGGCGATGAGGTCGGTATGGACGGATATTCCGACCCATTCAACAGACAGTATTATACCGATGAAAAAGACCTTTTCGGAATACGCGAATATATGAAAAGCTTAGGTAAGCTTCGTCAGAGCGAAAAGGAGCTTTTCAGCGATACAAAGCTGATAATATCAACAGTTTACGATGGGTTGACGATACTTTTAAGGCGCCATAATGACAGAGATATTGTTCTTGTTGTAAATACCTCAAATGAGGAAAAAAATATAGAATTTTTATCCCAAAGTACAGGCTGCAAGAAATTATTGACAACAGATAAAACGGCTGTAAACGGCATGATAAAGCCGATGTCAGCGGAAGTTTTCAACTTTTCAACAATCGAAAATGTTGAAAAATAATACGAATCGTATATAAAAAAGAGGGACAAAAAATGAAATACACATATGCCCCTAAAGGGGTATGCTCGCGAGAGATTATTTTAGATGTTGATGATAACGGAACGGTTGCCGATGTTAAATTTATCGGAGGCTGTAACGGGAACTTGCAGGGTATTTCTGCGTTGGTTAAGGGGCAGAACGCTAAAGAGATAATTGAAAAATTAAAGGATATAGATTGCCGCGGCAGAGGAACCTCTTGCCCCGCGCAGTTGGCTCTTGCCTTAAAAGAAATAGTGGGATAAAAGGGAGAGGTTATAATGCCTTTTTTGCCTATAACTAAAGAAGATATGCTTGAAAGAGGATGGGAACAGCCCGATTTTGTAATTGTAACGGGCGATGCTTATGTTGACCATCCTTCTTTCGGTACGGCTATTATATCCCGCGTTTTGGAAAATGCAGGATATAGGGTTTGTATTTTGTCGCAGCCTAAAACTGATGCCGATTATATGCGCTTCGGGAAGCCGAAACTCGCTTTTCTTGTTAACGGCGGAAATATTGATTCGATGGTTGCGCATTATACAGCGGCGAAAAAGAAAAGAAGCGACGATGCTTATACCCCCGGCGGCAAAGCGGGTGTAAGGCCCGACCGCGCTGTTATTGTATATTGCAAAAATCTTCGCCGCATTTTTGGAAGTGTTCCTATTGCGATAGGCGGTCTTGAGGCTTCGCTCAGAAGATTTGCCCATTATGATTATTGGGACGATAAAGTTCGCCCCTCGATTCTGATTGATTCCGATGCTGACCTTTTAATGTACGGTATGGGGGAGAAGCATATCGTATTAATTGCCGACCGCTTAGCGGCAGGCGAGGATATTAAAAATATAACCGATGTTAAGGGAACCTGCTATAAGGTATTAACTAAGGATTATAAGGCGGGACCTGTTAAGGAATGTCCCTCGTTCTTAGCTGTCAGCGAAGACAGCGAGAGAGGAAAAAGGGATTATGCAAAGTCTTGTAAAATTCAGCAGGAAGAGCATGATGCTATAAGAGGAAAGACGGTTATTCAGCGGCATGGGGATAAAATAGTTGTTCAGAATCCGCCGATGGAGCCTTTATCTACAGAAGAGATGGACGAGGTTTATTCGCTCCCCTTTATGCGCGATTATCATCCCTCATATAAAGCATTAGGGGGAGTTCCCGGCATTGAAGAGGTTAAGTTTTCGATTATACATAACCGCGGCTGTTACGGGGCTTGTAATTTCTGCTCGCTTGCCTATCATCAGGGAAGACAGATAAGCTGCCGAAGCCATGAATCTGTAATTGAAGAGGCTAAGGTTATTACCGAGATGCCCGATTTTAAAGGGTATATTCATGATGTAGGCGGACCTACCGCCAATTTCAGAGCGCCGTCTTGCGAGGCTCAGCTAAAAAAAGGACTTTGCGCTGACAGAAAATGCTTAGCACCTGAGAAATGTCCCGCTGTAAAGGTAGACCATAGCGATTATCTTTCGCTTTTAAGAAAGCTTCGTTCGCTTCCTAAAATCAAAAAGGTTTTTATCCGTTCGGGTATTCGCTTTGATTATCTAATTGCGGATAAGGACGAAAGCTTTTTTAAAGAGCTTGTAGAACATCATATTAGCGGACAATTAAAGGTTGCTCCCGAGCATTGCTCGGAAAATGTTTTAAAGCGTATGGGAAAACCTGATATCAGCGTTTATAACCGCTTTAAAAAGAGGTTTTACGAGCTTACGGGAAAGATAGGCAAAAAGCAATTTTTAGTACCCTACCTTATGTCCTCTCATCCGGGAAGTACGATAAATGATGCTATTGAACTTGCGCTTTTTCTAAAAAAAGAGGGACTTCACCCTGAGCAGGTGCAGGATTTTTATCCAACACCGGGAACAGTTTCAACCTGTATGTTCTATACAGGGCTTGATCCTTATACAATGGAAAAGGTTTATGTTCCTAAAACTCCGAAAGAAAAGGCAGAGCAAAGAGCGCTTTTGCAATATTTCCGTCCCGAAAACAAGGAATTGGTGCTTTCCGCTTTAAGAAAGGCGGGAAGATATGACCTTATAGGAACGGGCAAAAATTGCCTTGTAGCGCCAAGCAAACCTAATAATCAGAGAAGACCTAATTTTAAGAAAAAAAGATAGACTTTTGTTGTATTGACAACAAATATTTTTGATGTTATAATACAAAACATACGGTGAAATTGTGTAAGTAGTAGTTATATGATTTATTAAGAGAACGGGTATCGTCGGCTGGGAGTGCCCTTGATAGTATAGCTATGAATTTCAGCAATGGAGTATTCTGCGAAAGTCCTAAGGATATAAGCAGGGTGTTGTGCGCACGGCAAGGGCACAAAAAAGTGCAGAATTCATTTCTGAATTTGGGTGGTACCGCGGGTAAGCAGCTCGTCCCTATATGGGGCAGAGCTGTTTTTTGTTTTGAAAATAAAGATAATATATGAAAGGAATTATATTATGGCAGAAAAAACTATGGAAGTGCGAGAGTCTTTTTTATCCGCGCTCCAAAATACCCAGAGTATGGAAGACCTTGAAAAAATCAGGGTTGAGTACATCGGTAAAAAAGGCTATGTTACAGAACTTTTAAAAGAAATGAAATCTCTTTCCAACGAAGAGAAAAAGACCTTTGGTCAAGAGGTTAACCTTCTTAAAAATGAGGTAAACGAGAAGATTGCCTTAAAGAGAGAAGAATTAAAGCAAAAAGAGATAGAGCTTGAAAACAGCCGTATGCCGGAGTTTGATATTTCTATCCCGCCCTCTCTTTCGAGAGGCTCATATCATCCTATTACATTAGTTCAGCGCCAGTGTGAAGAGATTTTTAAATCTATGGGCTTTACCGTTGAGGATTACAGCGAGATAGTTACAGACTATGAATGCTTTGAGTCCTTAAATATTCCCAAAAACCACCCAGCAAGAGATATGCAGGATACCTATTATCTTGGAAACGGTCAGCTTTTAAAAAGCCAGACCTCGGCGGCGCAGAATGCTATTTATAAAAAATACAAGGATGCCCTTATCAATGAGGGTAAGCCTATAAAGGCTATTTTCCCTGGCAGATGCTTCAGAAACGAAGCCACCGACGCTTGCCACGAAAACACCTTCTTCCAGATGGAAGGCGTTATGGTTGATAAAAATATCTCAATTTCAAACCTTATTTTCTTTATGAAAACAATGCTTTCCGAGGTTTTCAGAAAAGATATTAAAGTAAGATTGCGCCCAGGATTTTTCCCCTTTGTGGAGCCGGGCTTCGAATTGGATATAAGCTGCCTTATCTGCGGGGGAGACGGATGCCCCTCTTGTAAGCACAGCGGTTGGCTTGAGCTTTGCCCTTGCGGAATGATACACCCTGAGGTATTAAAAGCGGGCGGAATCGACCCCGAAGAATATATAGGCTTTGCTTTCGGTCTCGGTCTTACAAGACTTGCTATGATGAAATATGGTATTAAAGATATACGCGACCTTAACAGCGGAAGCTTAAAAACCTTGTCGCAGTTTACCGACGATAAATAAGAAAGGAGTAGTATAATATGTATTTATCAATGAATTGGATATCTGATTTTGTTGATCTTTCAGGTATTGATAAAATTGAGCTTATAAATAAATTCTCCCTTTCGACTGCAGAGGTTGAAAACGAGATATTCTATAAAGGAAGCGATATCAGCGGAATCGTTGTCGCTGAAATAAAATCGGTTGAAGCGCATCCCGAATCCAAAAAACTGCATCTTTTAAAGGTAGATGCAGGCGATGGCGAGCTTACAGATGTTGTTTGCGGAGCGCCCAATGTTAGAGTTGGAATGAAAACTGCTTTTGCAAAGGTCGGCGCTAAAATAGGTGATATAACAATAGCTCCGAGAAAGCTTGCGGGATACACCTCAAACGGTATGTGCTGTTCTGAAAAAGAAATCGGCATAAGCGATAGTAATGATGGTATTATGGAAATAACCGATGACATAGCTTTGGGAACAGATTTAAAATCGGTTTATGATATAGATGATATTGTTTTTGAGGTTGATAACAAATCCTTAACAAACCGCCCTGACCTTTGGGGACATTATGGTATTGCTCGTGAATTTGCGGCTCTTGCAGGAAGAGAATTAAAGCCGCTTAGCGTAGCGGATCTTTCAGCTTATGATAATTTAGAGAAAATAGACCTTAAAATAGAGGATAAGCTTTGTCAGCGATATTCTTCTATCAAATTCGGCAATATTTCAAAGCATATAAGCCCAGTTAATATGAGAATTCGTCTTTATTATTGCGGTATGAGATCCCTTAATTTCCTTGCCGACTTAACTAACTATCTTATGCTTGAAATGGGCCAGCCGATGCACGCTTTTGATTCAAGAAAGGTAGAAAAAATCAGAATCAAGCGTTTCCCGAAGCCTTT
>JAGBHD010000052.1 GCA_018110785.1 Oscillospiraceae bacterium | reverse complement strand
TTCTAACATGGCTAAATTCTCGGCATCTTCTATCGTTTTTACATTATTTTGATACCAAGAGGTTAATATTTTATCAAGATATCTCATATCGAGCTTCCCGATACCATCAACCGTTTTATCATATCCTAAGGACAAAATATCAACATCATAGCCGAATTCATCGGTCCAACGGGCAATAAGGCGATTTTCTGTAACTGTTAGCTTCCTATCACCTAAATCGAGCGCTTTTCTAACCTTGAATTCCTTTTGTCTTGTTCTGACAAGCTTATCTATCAAAGCTTCGGCCTTTTCATATGTATTTATTTCTTTTTCTCCCCAATCTTTCGCTATTTTATCAATATAGCCGAAGTTCATCTTATCTATAGACTTTGCATATCCTAAAAGCAAAAGGATAACCTCATAGGGAAGCCCATATGTATCTCTATAAAAAACCAAGCTTCTCTGCTCGGAGCGAGAAATCGTTCTGCCAAGCGCCATCTGCGCCTGACGAAGCAGGTCGGCAATTTCGGGAGATTCCTCTGCCCTTTTTAAAACCTCATCAAAGCTCGGCTTTTCCAGGCGCGAAACATTTTCAAATTTCTTTTCGATATCCGCAGCTTGAACGGCGCTGTTATCCGAGAAAAGAATTCCTCTCTCAACCCAGAAATCGAGCGCGAGGGCGCATTCATATTCCGAAACCCCCGTTACCCTTGAAATCGCTTCTGCTGTAATAGAGGCACTCGAAAGCGCGGCAAGAATAACCTTCAGCTGCTCTACCGAGGCAACCCGAAGATTTTTCTCAACAATACTTTTCGGAACCGAAAAGACATCTTTATAAATTTCGTAGTTAATCCTATAACCCACTTTTCATTTCGCCCTTTTCAAAATAATAGCTATTATCATTATAGCAAGGTTTCTTCCTCTAAGCAAGTGTTTATTTCACCAATTAAATGAATATGAATAGGATATAATGGGAGGAACTAAAATGGCTTATTTCAGAAAAAAACAAAAGAGCCTCTCTTTGAGGCTCAGAATTCTTCTTATTCTCATAATATCAGCGGTAGGGATTATATCTTTAGATGCTACTGTAAGGCCAATTTTAATATCCGCCGCTAAGATACGCGGAATAAATGCCGTTCAAGCTTCGGTATATTCCGCTATAAGGGAAGAAATGGCAAAAGGAGATTGTTCCTCTATTGTAAAAATTTCCAGAAACGACTCAGGCTCTCTTACCTCTGTTGAAACCGATACTATGGCATTAAGCGGAATTACAAGCGCTCTTGCGACCTCGGCAATAGAAAGCCTTAAAGAATTAGACGATAGCTACATATCGGTCCCATCGGGGCTTTTAAGCGGCATTTCCTTTCTTTCGGCAACAGGTTTTCCGCTTAAATTTAAAATAAGAACGGGAAACCATTTAAGGGCGAATGTTTCGAGCGACTTTAAAAGCGCGGGTATAAACCAAACTCTACATACAATAAAGTTCAATATAAGCGCTGAGGTAACTGTATTTATCCCTGGGAGTACCGTAAGAGAGAATGTTCCTATTGATATAATCTTAGCTCAAACGGTTATTGTAGGCGAGGTGCCCGAAAGCTTCAGCGATATAACCCTTTTAAGCGACCTATATGAAAAGAACTAATCCCTTTCGGGAAAGCTCTCTTTAGAATCTAAAAACGAATCGCATTCGGTATCGCGACAACGATAGGATTTTTCTTTTCCAACCTTAACCTTTGAAGCTCCGCAGCTTCCGTTTAAATTAAACATACAGCTTTCGGCGGCGCATTCTATATCGGTTTTGCTTAAAGGGATATCTTTAAAAATCTGAAGATTCTCATCTATAAAATCGGCGCAAAATGTATCCGAGGACTTATGAGCATTTTTTCCCGAAATCGAAATATCATTTAAACAACAAAATCCGTCCTCATTATTTCCGCAATGTAAAACAGAACAATTAAGCTCAGGCATTATATATCCTCCTTTTCTCTTTTTTTAATTTTTAACAAAGATAAAGGATAATATACAAGAAAAGGATAAATCGCAGCTGCGATTTATCCTTTACTATTTTATCTTCCGCGTCGAGAACCTTTTTTTCCGTCCATAACTCTTTTTAAATCAGACATTTTTTCCTCGCTCGACTGCTTAAATTTACTCATCATCTCTTCGAAAGAAAGCTCATCTTTTCTCGGAGTCCAAACATAGCTCTCCCCCGAGCGATTATCATCAGCGGGTTTTCTTGGACGAAACTCTTTTTTCGGCTTTGGTTTCCCAAAATCGGGATTTGCCTGCTTCATTGAAAGACTGATTTTCTTATCTTCACCGATAGAAAGGATTTTAACCTTAACCTCATCGCCTAATTTAACAAAATCTGCAATTTCTTTAACAAATGTATCCGAAACCTCAGAGATATGTACCATTCCTGTAAGACCGTTTTCAAGGTCAACAAAAACGCCGAATTTGGTTATTCCCGTAACCTTACCGCTTAAAATCTGGCCGACTTCTGCCTGCATCTAAATTAAATTCCCCTTTTATTTTCCTTATTTACCCGATCGGTCAACATAAACGCGCTCACCCGGATAAACATAATCCAATTTTTCGCGGGCAATTCTCTCAATGTATGCCTCGGTATCGCAAGAATCAAGGAGCCCCTGCATTTCCTCATTAGAAAGCTCAACCTCTTGAACCTGAGCGGAAAGCTTAGCAAGCTCTGCTTTTTTATTAGCAATATCGATTTGGGTTGAGAAGATAGAATATATAATATATCCTGCAAAGATTAACAAAACAAGACTAAGCAAAATATTTTTCGATTTCTTCGAGCTGCGAGTTTTGCTTGCCATCTTTTACCCTCCCCTTCGATTTGATTCTAATAAACTTATTATACATTAAGTCATATAGCTTTTTCAATAGTTTTTTTAATATTTTTCTAATTTTTTCGTTAATTTTTATCTTTTTCATTAACCCTTTTAAGGGTTTCAATAAAACCGACAGTAAATGCCCTATACCTTTAATCAAAAACACAAGAAATTTCCTTATAAAGGAGGCTAAAAAAACAGAATACAGCAAAAACCCCGCCGCTAAAGCAGCAAAAGCAAAAACCCTGAATTCTCCTGATAAAAAGGCAATCAAAAACAGATATATAAGCAAGGCTGTTAAGATACAAAAAGAAAAGTCGGTTAAAAATAAAACGATTTTTTTCGGAAATGATATCCTCACAGCCGAAAAGAAATCGTAAATCAGTCCTAAAGAAAAGCCGAGAATAAAAAAGGCTAAAAACGAATATGCCGCATCGGTTGTATACAGCTCTATCATTTTATCATCTTGGATAAAAGCGCTCTGCCCGATTTTACCGATTCGGAAAAGCTAAGCGAATCTATCCGCCCCGTTATAATAGCAAATTCCTCCGAGCCGAACTTTTTTATCTGAAGAGAGCGACCTGAAATAGTAAGCGCCCCATCAGCAGTTTTTAAAACTACCTTCGATTCGGAAAAGGATAAAACATCTTCTGTTCTATCGACCGTTAAAACCTCTCTGTTCTCAAGCTTTAATGTCATATTCTTTTCATCTGTCATAAGAAATCACCTCTTTACAAATCTTATGACAGAGTTTTTTTCGTTATTCTTTAAAGAATTTCATAAAGCTCAGAAGCTGAGTCTTTAGATACTGCTTCCTTTACCGCCAAGGCGCGGACCTTTGTTACCCTCTCGCCGAATTTAATCTCTATAATATCTCCAACCTTAACATCATATGAAGCTCGGGCAACCTTCCCGTTTACCGATATTTTTCCTGCATCGCAGGCTTCGTTTGCAACCGTTCTTCGCTTTATAAGACGGCTTACCTTTAAATATTTATCTAATCGCATAAAATCTCCTTGCAAAAAATCAGCCGGAACCTTTTTATCGGTACCGGCTGGTTTATGTCTCTGCTTATTTTGCAACAACGTCTTTAAGAGCTTTTCCTGCCTTGAATGCGGGAACTTTTGTTGCAGCAATTTTGATAGTCTCTTTTGTTCTGGGGTTAAGACCGGTTCTTGCAGCGCGTTCTCTAACTTCGAAAGTTCCGAAGCCGATAAGCTGAACCTTGTCGCCCTTCTTCAAGCTATCTGTGATTGCAGCGAAAACAGCTGCAACTGCCTTTTCAGAATCTTTCTTGGAAAGGCCTGCTTTTTCAGCAACAGCATTCACTAATTCTACTTTAGTCATTTTACTATCCTCCTGTTTTTGCAATACGCTTAAACCGCATATTGCCTATTATGTATATATTTTATCAAATAATTTTCAACTTTTCAAGTACTTTTGCTATATTTTTTCCTTTTGGAAGCATAAAAATTTCATTTTTTGTTATAGTTTTGGTTAAAAACAGTACAAACGCATAAAAAATACAGCCAATTCCTATAGAAACTAATACCGAGAACGCCTCTTTTAGTCTGCTTCCAAAAAAGATTTTAGATAACAATTCATTGGAAAGCTTAGCCGTTAAAGCGCAAACTGCGCCGCAAAAGAAAGTTTTTCCAAAGATTTTAAATAAATTTATGCGAATTTTCAGAGTATTTAAAAGAACTATAAGCGAAATTATAATAATAACTCCATAGCAGCAAAGACTTCCTATCGGAGCCGCCATAATATTTATTTCGGGTTTTGCCGCGAGGAAATAGTTAACCGAAAGCTTCACCGCTCCGCCGATAAGCATAATAAAAACAGTTGAACTGGCTTTACCGATACCTTGAAGCATATTATAAACGGGCAAACACATAGAAGAGAACATGCAGGTTATTCCCATCATACAAAGAAGAGGGGTTGCAATCTCTATTTCCATCGTTCGCGAATAGAAGAGAATTCTTAAAATAGGCTCTGATAAAGAGAAAATCCCAAGACCTGCAGGAATAGCAAAAAGAGAAGCTATTCTTAAAACCGATTCAACGCTGTCGCGAAGCCCTGCTATGTTTTTCTGCTCGTAATTATGGGTTACCATGGGCAAAGCGCTTATTCCTATACCCGCTATAACTGCGGGTACAAGATTGAATACCGTTATAACCATAGAATTATAGATGCCATACAAATAATTAGGAAGATTTCCCGCATAGATTGCTGTTTCGGGAATAAGCCCGTCATACATACCGTAAATTATTTCGCTTCCGTCGCGCGAGGCTATCGCAATTCTCTGCATCAAGGAAGAAACATCTATAAGGGTTGTAAGATTTGTAACCAACGCCGCTAAGGTTACGGGTACCGCTGTTTTCAAAAGCTCTCTTACTAAAGCTTTAGAAGAAGATGCAGGCGGAGAAAGGTTTAGTTGCTCTTCTGTTATACCGTCTTTTTTGATTTTGTGGCGCAAAAACAGATATAAAAATCCAAATCCCGTTGAAAGCGATATGCCTAAAATTGCTCCCGCTGAAGCAAAGGGCAAAACTATCGATAGCGCCTCTGTCTGAGATGAAGCTGCTTTCCCAAAAACAACACCTGTTTCAGAGAAAGAGGACATACCGTAATTTAAAATTATACTTGCAAAAAGATATCCGCAAATCAATTTAAACAGAGCTTCTGTAATCTGAGAAATTGCCGTAGGGAACATATTATGAAGCCCCTGATAATAGCCGCGGAAGATAGACATAAGACAAGCAAAAAGCATTGCAGGTGCAATAGCCGTAAGAGCATAATATGCCCCAGGATTAGAAACCGCCTCAGAAAAAGGCTTTGCTAAAAAAGCTATTATCAGAAAGCCTAAAACACCTATAGCGGAAAAAACTATAGTCGTTATGCGAAAAAGCTTTCTTATATTATTATAGTTTCCTCGGGCACCATTGGCTGCAACTATCTTTGCAACAGCAACAGGAAGTCCCGTTATGGCGATTGCAGAAACGGGGTTAAAAAGGCTGTAAGCCGTTGAGAAATAACCCATTCCGTCGCCGCCGAGAAGCTCGGTTAAAGGCATTTTAAAAAATGCGCCTATAACCTTAACTATAGCTGTTGCTATAACAAGAATAAATGCACCGGATAGAAAACCTTGTCTTTTATCTGTTTTCAAACTCACACTTCCCCGGTTCTTTTTGTTTCTTTATATCTTTACGCTGATGTTTTCAAATTATGACTTATTCGTTTTCTTCGGATATATCTCCGATTTTTTCATAAAGCTCGTCTATTTTAGCAACCATCGAAGAAATATCAGCGCTGTTGTCTTCATTATTTTTAATGCCTTCATAATAAGCCTTGCCGATTTTCTCATAAAGCTTTTTTACATCATATTCCATCTGCTTGATATCGAGCTTTGCCTTACCTGCGCGAGCAAGCTCTTCGGTTTTATCAACCGCCATATTTGCAATCTTTTTTGCTTCATTTATAAATTTCTCGAAATTATCCATTAGTACCTCTCCTTTAAAGTTTTATAAGTTTGGGGCCGCTTTGGGTATCTTCAACTGCATATCCAAGCTCGGTTATTTTAGCTCTCAGCTCATCTGCCTTCGCCCAATCTTTATTTTTTCTAGCCTGAGCTCTTTCTTCGGCTAAAGCCATAACCTCTTCGGGGGCTGCTGCTTTTCTGTTATAAAGGATTCCCAAAATTCCTGTCATTTCATCAAACTTTTCAGCAGCATACTCAGCGTCTGCTTTTGTAGCGTTACCGCTGTTTAAATGTGTATTTATATCCTTTACAAGCTCAAATAATGCTGCTACCGCGTCTGCCGTATTAAGGTCATCATCCATAACATCATTGAATTTCTGACGTTTATTATCGCATGCAGCTATAAAATCTGCTGTTTTTTCGCCGTCTTTTAAGTTGCTCCTCATAAAATCTATATTATCGCGGCAGGTATAAAGGCGCTCTAAAGAAGAAACCGCCGCCTTGATAACATCTTTAGAATAGTTTATCGGGCTTCTGTAATGCGCACTTACCATCATAAAGCGGATAGGCTCATATCCATATTCATTTGCAACATCTCTAACCGTAAAGAAGTTTCCGAGTGATTTGCTCATCTTTCTGTTATCTATATTGATATATCCGTTATGCATCCAATAGTTTGCATAGTGGGTTCCGTTTGCGCATTCGCTTTGCGCAATTTCGTTTTCGTGATGCGGGAAGATAAGGTCCTGACCGCCGCAATGTATATCTATAGTTGTTCCCAAAAATTTCTTAGACATAGCCGAGCATTCTATATGCCAGCCGGGCCTTCCCTCGCCCCAAGGCGATTTCCAAGAAGGCTCTCCCGGCTTTGCCGCTTTCCAAAGCGCAAAGTCCATAGGATTTTTCTTTCCTGTATCAATATCTATTCTTGCACCCGCTTCAAGCTCATCAAGCGGCATTCCCGAAAGCTTACCGTAATCCGAGAAATCCTTAACCGAGAAATAAACATCGCCCGAAAGCTCATAAGCATAACCCTTTTCTATAAGCGAGGAAATCATATCTATAATTATATCCATGCTGGTAGTAACCTGAGGGTGATAGGTTGCCTCGCGGATATTAAGCCCCTTAGCATCGGTTTTATATTCTTCGATGTATCTTTCTGAGATTTCCGAAGAGGAAACATTTTCCTCGTTAGCCTTTTTTATTATCTTATCATCAACATCGGTAAAGTTCTGAACGAAGGTTACCTTATACCCTCTTGATTCCATATATCTTCTAAGGGTATCGAAAATGCAGGCTGGGCGGGCATTTCCTATATGGATATAGTTATAAACAGTAGGGCCGCAGGCGTATATATGAGCCTCTCCCTCTTTTATCGGTTTGAATTCTTCTTTTTTCCTTGTAAGTGTATTATAAATTTTCATATTCTACCTAGTCCTTTATCTTTTTTTCAATTTCTTCAAGCTGCTTTTGTATGCGGCAAAATTCTTGAGAAATAGGATCAGGGA
This sequence comes from Oscillospiraceae bacterium, assembly GCA_018110785.1. Taxonomy (GTDB): domain Bacteria; phylum Bacillota; class Clostridia; order Oscillospirales; family JAGBHD01; genus RGIG9114. The sequence goes on along the minus strand of JAGBHD010000052.1, from coordinate 21,786 downwards.
TATGAATCTGATCCATCTCCGCATTTACTTTTTTGCCGTTTCTCTTTACAACCCTTGCAGGAACACCAACCGCTGTGCTATTTTCGGGAATAGGCTCTAAAACTACCGCTCCTGCGGCAATCTTCGCGTTATCGCCTACCTTAAAAGGTCCTAATATCTTAGCTCCCGCTCCAACCAAAACTCCGTTTCCGAGGGTTGGATGGCGCTTGCCCTTATGAAGTCCCGTTCCGCCTAGTGTTACACCTTGATAAATTGTGCAATCGTCGCCAATCTCTGCAGTTTCACCTATAACAACGGCTCCGCCATGGTCTATAAAAAGCCCCTTTCCTATTGTTGCTCCCGGATGAATTTCAATCCCCGTTTTATTCCTTACTCTTTGAGAAATCCATCTAGCCAAAAAGAAATGCTTATTCTTATAAAGCTTATGCGCTATTCTGTACCAAAAAACCGCCTTAAAGCCCGGATATAAGAAGAATACTTCTGCGCTGTTTCGGGCAGCTGGGTCTCTCGATTTAATGGCATTTATATCATATTTTATCTGCTCAAACATTTTTCCTCCAAAAAAATAAACACCTCTGATACTCTTTCCATAAGGAAAAAGCACCAGAGGCGATAAATTACCGCGGTTCCACTCTGATTTTTCTAACTCATTTCTCCTTAACGCGGAGCCAAATCGGCTTTCCCTACTTATTATTTCAGAAAAGCAGCTCAGGGGCGCATTCACTAAAACTCTGTTTGCAAACAGTTTCAGCCTTTGTTGTTTGCTCTCTGTAAAACGATAAATTTTAGTTACTCTTCCCGTCATCGCCTTTATTTTATTATATGCTTTATTTATTTTGTTTGAATATATTTTCTGTATTTTACCATATAATCTATGCCCGATGCAAGGGTTAATATAGAAATCACCCACATTATGATATTTGAAATAAGATCGGCATTTTCTGCTATAAACGGAATAAAGCCTAAAACAGCAACCTCTTTTAATACCATAACGGTTATAATACCCGTCATCTGCGAAGCAGTTTTAAGCTTTCCGAAAAAGCCTGCCGCTAAAACCTTTCCCTTATCGCTTGCCGCAATAAGGCGCATAGAATTTATCATCATATCGCGCGCTAAAATTATTATAACGGCAATAGGGTTTGCAAGACCTAAATATAAAAACAAAACTATTGCAGAGGTTACAAGCATTTTATCCGCAAGCGGATCCATAAGCTTGCCAAAATCTGTTACCAAATCATATTTTCTTGCTATCTTACCGTCAAAAAGATCGGTCAAAGAGGCAACAACAAAAACAAGCATAGCCCAAAAATAATTATGCGGTATGGTATTTATCATTAAAAATGCTACAAATACAGGTATTAGAGCTATACGCAAAACTGTCAGCTTGTTTGGTAAATTCATTTAATTCCTCCTAATCGCAAAGCTCTCCAATGAGGTCTATTCCCTCAGTTTCTGTAACTCGAACACTATAAAAGCTTCCTATTTCAAGATTTTTGTTTTCACTGGTAAAGAATATCTTAGGGTCTATATCGGGAGCGTCCATCTCTGTTCTGCCGATGAAAACACCCGCATATCTGTCATATCCCTCAAGCAAAACCTTATATATCTTGCCAATCGAAGACAAAGCCTTCTCTTCCATAACCGTTTGCTGTTCTAACATAACTATTTCTGCTCTTCGCTCTCTTATTTCTTCATCTATCTGAGGCTTTAAAAGAGCAGCTGGAGTTCCCTCTTCTTCAGAATAAGGGAAGCATCCCAAACGGTCAAACTTCATTTCTTTTATAAATTTGCATAGAATTTCAAAATCCTCTTCGCTCTCTCCAGGGAAACCTGCTATCATCGTTGTCCGAAGAGTAACCTCGGGCATTTTGGCTCTTATCTTTTCTATAAGAGCCTTGTAGCTTTCGGCATTTCCCTTTCTATTCATTCTGCGAAGCACACCTTCCGACGCATGCTGCAAGGGAAGGTCTATGTATTTAACTATCTTTTCTTCTCTCGCCATAACCTCAATAAGATTATCGGTTATTCTCTCAGGATAAGCGTATAAAACTCTTATCCATCGAAGACTCTCTATTTTGCAAAGCCTTTCCAATAAAATATCCAAAGAGGGTTTGCCGTAAATATCCTCGCCGTAACGGGTTGTATCCTGCGCGATAATATTTATCTCGCTAATTCCCGCATCGGTAAAATATCTAACCTCTTTTTCGATATCCTCTATTGTACGAGAGCGAAAGACTCCTCTTATCATAGGTATAGCGCAGTAGGTACAGTTATTACTGCAGCCTTCTGCGATTTTAACATAGGCATAATGCGGCGGATTAGTTAAAACTCTGTCGCCCGATAAAGGAAGTTCTTCTTTTTCTCCAAAGCTTAAAACCTTTTCTCCGCCCAAAGCCTTTTCTATAAGAGAAACTATATCCTTGTTGCTTCCGATACCGATAACGGCATCTGCTTCGGGAATTTCCTTTAAAACTTCTTCCCGATACCTTTCTGCCAAACAGCCCGTTATAACAACCAGCTTAATTCTACCCTCTTCTTTAAGGGTACAAAACTCTAATATATTTTCAATAGCTTCTTCCTTAGCAGATTGTATGAAGCCGCAGGTATTTATTATAACAATATCAGAAAGACCTGCATCGGATATAATTTCATATCCCGCCTCTTGAATAGAGCGAAGCATTATCTCTCCGTCAACCTGATTTTTGCTGCAGCCTAAGGATACCATTGAAACCTTTAAAGGCTTTTTTATATTATTCATCATCTATTTCCTCATTCAAAGCGGCAAAAGCCGTTTTGATATCATCATATGAATAACCGTTTCTTATAAATTTTGCTACCGTTCTCCGCTTTATCTTTTCATCAGAAAGGTCAACTCTTCTCCTTTTAAGCTCTTCTACAATCTTTAGATATTGCTCTTCATCGGAATTTTCTTCCTTTAATGAATCTATGATGTCGCGGGATATTCCTCTTCGATAAAGCTCTGTTGAAATGCGCTTTTCGCCAAACTTCTTAACTAAAGAAAGTTCGCGGTAATAAAGTCGGGCAAATTCTTCGTCGTTTATAACGCCAACTTCCTCTAAACGCTCTGCAACCGCTTCACTTACCTCTTTAGGATAATTTTCTTGAAGCTTTCTTATTATCTCAGCCTTGGAATGTGCGCGGCGGTCTAAAAGCCTAAGTGCCTTTTCTCTCGCACGATAATATTCCGACTGAAATTTTAAAGAAGCTACTTTTTCTTCGGAAAGCTCTGTTCCCTTTTTAAGATTTTCCTTTAAAACAGTCTCGCCGTCTAAAGAGAAAAGAAACTCGCCGTCTGCTATTACGGCATATCCTGGCGCATTTTTATTTTTCTTTATCTCGGTTATAATCATTCTTCAACTTCTATATCAATATCAGCTGTATTTTCTACGGGCTTGGACTTAGGCTCTTCTGCCTTTGCGGGAGCTTCGGTCTTTTTAAGAGAAAGACCTTTTTTGCCATAGGAAATCTCGTTAGCTCTTGCCATAACCTTCTCTTCAATTTCCTTCATAAGCGCAGGGTTTTCTCTTAAAAGATTCTTAACATTATCTCTTCCCTGACCTAAGCGCTCGCCGTTATAAGAGAACCAAGCGCCGCTTTTATTGATAATATCTAAAGCTGCCGCCAAATCAACAAGCTCGCCCTCACGGGAAATTCCCTGACCATACATAATATCAAATTCGCCCTCTTTAAAGGGAGGCGCTACCTTGTTTTTAACAACCTTAGCTTTAGTTCTGTTTCCGATAACCTCTGAGCCGTTTTTAAGCTGCTCCTGACGGCGGATTTCAATTCTTACAGAGGAATAGAATTTTAATGCTCTTCCTCCGGGAGTTACCTCGGGATTACCATAAACAACGCCAACCTTTTCTCTGAGCTGGTTAATGAAAATTGCAACACAGTTTGATTTAGAAATAACACCTGTAAGCTTTCTGAGCGCCTGCGACATAAGACGAGCCTGAAGACCGACATGAGAATCTCCCATTTCGCCCTCTATTTCGGCTCTCGGCACCATAGCCGCAACCGAGTCGATAACTATAACATCAATAGCGTTTGAGCGAACCAAAGCCTCGGCAATTTCGAGCGCCTGTTCTCCCATATCAGGCTGAGAAACCAAAAGCGAATCAATATCAACTCCCAAAGCCTTCGCATACTGCGGATCAAGTGCATGCTCAACATCGATAAATGCTGCAGTTCCGCCCTTTTTCTGCGCCTCTGCAACAACATGCAAAGCAACCGTAGTTTTACCCGAAGATTCAGGTCCGTAAATTTCAATTATTCTTCCTCTCGGAACGCCGCCTATACCAAGCGCTATATCAAGCGTTAAAGAGCCTGTTGAGATAGCCTCAACATTCAAGCTTGCATTCTGTCCGAGCTTCATAACCGCGCCTTTACCAAACTGTTTTTCAATCTGTAAAAGAGCAGTTTCTAATGCTTTTTCCTTATCCGATAATTTTTTAACCTCTGCCACTTTAATCCCTCCGCTTTCAGCGCATTTTTTCACAAAATAATTATATCAAAACCTATGCTAAAAAGCAAGACTTTTTAGCGCTTATAGCCTATAACAACTCTATCTAAATTATTTAAATCTTTACTAACCGAAATGTCGCGGTATCCCGCTTCTTTCAGAATTTTTGATACCTTTTCACCCTGACTGTATCCTATCTCGAAAACAAGCGCTCCGTTCGGCTTTAATTTAGAAAAGTAAAGAGAAGATATCTTTTTATAGAAGAAAAGCCCGTCTTCTCCGCCGTAAAGCGCCGTCGAAGGCTCGTATTCTACCTCTTTTTGCAAAGAATCCATATCTTCTTTTGTAAGATATGGAGGATTAGCCGTTATAATATCAAACCTTTCGAGCGATGAGATAAAGCTCTTATCTAAAGCATCGGCTTTATATAGCTTAATCGGATTTCCATACCGCTCGTTATTTTTATTCAAATATCCGTATGCGCTATCTTCCTTTTCAACAGCAAAATATTTCCCCTCTTTTTTTCGGGACAAAACCAAAGGTATTGCCCCACTGCCGCTGCAAAGATCTAAAACATAAGGATTTTCTTTTTTCTCCAAAATTTCAAGCGCCTTATCAACAAGGGTTTCCGTATCGCTTCGCGGAATAAGCACTCCCTCGCCTATATAAAGGGTTATATCATAAAAATCCCATTCTCCGATTAAATACTGAAGCGGATACCCTAAAGCGCGGCGATGTGCCAGCGCAAAAAGCTTCTCCGCTTCCAAAAAATCTTCATCGGACAATGGGTCTTTTTTGAAAACATCTTTTATAAGGCATTTAACCTCAAAGTGAGCATCTTCTATTCCTGCAACCTTTAAGATTTTCTCCGCTTCCAAAAGAGCTTCCTTTATTACCATCTGTCATCCTCCGGATTGTCTGTACGAACAGAATTCAGCGCCGTTATAGCGCATTCTATCATACTGTCATCAGGCTCTTTTGTTGTTATATGCTGCAGCATTACTCCCGGGAAAGATATAATGCGAGTAAAAACATTATCATATCTTCCCGCAAGCTTTATAAACTCATAGGAAATTCCAACCGTTAAAGGCAAAAGCAAAATTTTAATCGCAACGCGGTAAATCATATCCCATGTAGGAACAAAGCACATAACAAAAATAGAAACTAAAATAGAAATAATAATAAAGGACGTACCGCATCTCGGATGAAAACGGCCCATTTTTCTAACATTTTCTACAGTTAATTCGAGTCCCTTTTCATAGCAGAAAATAGTTTTATGTTCAGCCCCGTGATAACCGTAAACTCTTTTCATATCTGACATCAAAGAGGTAGCCCAAAGATAAAGAACAAATATCATAATCTTTATAAGACTCTCGATAACGGTTTTTAAAACTCCCGATAATGGAAATAAAAGCGACAAAAGCTTGGTTATGCCCGTAGGTAAAACTATAAACAACAAAAGGGATATTCCAAGCCCTAAAATAAGCGATAATACACCGATAATTCCCGTTATCTTCTCGCCGAAATGACGGTCTAACCATTTTTCAAAACGGCTTTCAGGCTCTAAAACATCGGTAAATCCCGAAAGCTCAGTTGAGCGCATTAAGCATTTATATCCGTTTATCATATTTTCTATAAATGCGAAAACCCCGCGAATCAGAGGGGCTTTCTGATACCATTTCTTGTTTTTAAGCGATCCTACTTTAACTTCCTCGGTAATTATCTCGCCTGAAGTATTTCTTACCGCCATAACACATTTTTCGGGGCCTCTCATCATAACGCCCTCTATAAGCGCCTGTCCTCCAATACTTGTTTTATGCTCTTTCATTTAAAGCTATTTCCTCCGAAAGTTATATTTCATATCTTCCAAATGCGGGAAGCTTGATGGTTACAACCGTTCCCACACCCTTTTCACTCTTGATATCAAGTTCACCTTTATGCAGTGCTACTATTTCGTTGGCAACTGCAAGGCCTATACCCGAGCCTTTAACGCTATGGTCAGCTCTGGAGAATTTATTTTTTATATAAGGCATATCCTTAGAATCTATACCCTTACCATTATCAATAATGCGAATACTTACCCAATCCTCATCGTGGTCAAGCTTAATAGATACCGTTGTTTCGGCTTCGGAATATTTAATGGCATTATCAATAATATTAACAAACACCTGTTTTAATCGGTATCGGTCTCCGCAAACGCTGATAATCTCTTCGGGTTCTTCATATTCCAAAATCTTGTCTTCCGCCGCTACTCTCTGCTTAAACATAAGATAAGCCTCTGTAAGCTCCGCTACTACATCAACCTCTTCAAAAGTCATAGAAAGGCTGCCCGAGCGGCGAATGCGGGAAAAGTCTAAAAGCTCCTCGACCATAGTTGAAAGCCTTGTAGTTTCCGAAGCTATAATCTTCATACCGTTTTTGTACTCAACGCTTTCTGTATCCTTTAAAGAACCGAGGGTTTCTATCCAGCCTTGAATAGCCGTAAGCGGAGTTCTTAGTTCATGGGAAACCGAAGAAATAAACTCATTCTGCATCTTATCGGTTTTTCCAAGCTCTTCAGCCATATTATTAACCGATATACAAAGGTCTCCGATTTCATCGTTGCTTTTAGGTTGTATTCGATAATCAAAATCGCCCGAAGCAATAGTTGTTGCAACCTTGCTTAAATTTTTAAGCGGAAGAGTAATAGAACGAACAAAAGACAAGCCTGCTATAAAAAATATAAACAAAAGCGCTACCGCACCTAATAAAACAAATCCCGTAAGCTTTAAAATCTGATCATCTATCTGCTCAATCGAAATAACAAGCCTTAAAGCTCTGACCTCAGAAACCTTTTCAGGTAAAACTAAGGATATTGCCATTATGCGCTCGCCGTTTTGACCTATACCCGTATAGCTTCCGCGCGAAGAAGATGAATTAACAGCGCTTTCAAAATCGGGAAAGGGCTCTGTAAAATCCATATAAAATCCGCTGGAGGTTGACATAACCCTGCCCGTTGAATCAAGACTCATAAGCTCGATTTTCTCTTTTTCTTCATATGTAGCAACTATCTCGCTTACCTGAACGCTGTTTTTTACAGAATCAGAATTCACTTCTCTGTAAAGTACATTAGCTTTATTGCTTAAATAGTTGGAAGCCTCGTTATAATAATAGCTTCTTATTCCGATATAAGCCAAAATAACTACTGTAGTTAAAATAAGAGCAACCGGCAAAACGGTATAAAGCATCCATTTTTTAGCTATTGTTATTCTATGCATTATCTTCATCCTTCATAAGTTCTTCTGCCTTTTCTGTCCAAAGATAACCCCGTCCCCAAACAGTTTGAATGTATTGCGGTAAAGAAGGATTTTCCTCCAATTTCATTCTAAGGCGGCGGATATTAACATCAACTATTTTTTCCTCATTTAAATATCCTTCGCCCCAAACTCGCTCACCTATAGCCTTTCTAGATACGGGTGAGCCGCCGTGGGAAATTAAATACTCCATTATCTGATATTCTGTTCCCGTTAAATCTATTTCTTTTTCACCCTTTATGAGATTTCTTTTCTTGATATTAAGAATAAAATCTCCGCTTTTATAAGCATACGGCGTATTTTTTTTGCGCTTTGATAAAGAGATGCGGCGATAAAGCGCATCTATTCTCGCCATAAGCTCCGAAGGGCTGAAAGGCTTTGTTACATAATCATCTGCACCCGAGGAAAGACCTATAACCTTGTCTGCCTCCTGAGCTTTTGCCGTAAGCATTATAATTCCTACATCGGGGCTTATTTCGCGAATACGGCGGCAGGTTTCAAATCCATCTATACCGGGCATCATAACGTCTAAAAGAACTATATCTATTCCTTCGCCCTTTTCCTTGTAGATTTCCAGAGCCTTTTCTCCGCAATCCGCATCCAAAGCAGTATAGCCGTTTTTCTGAAGGTTGATAAGTATAAACCCTCTTATAGCATCCTCGTCTTCTACAACCAGAATTCTCTTAACCATTTCTCTCCCCCGCATTCCTATAAAAGTTTCAAGCTGCTCGACAAAGCATCATAGGTTATTTCTAATGTATTGTCAATATCAGCAGCCGAGCTATTTATCTTTGCATAATAGTAAACCGATTGGCTCTCCCCGATTTTAGTATACCCCTCGGGGCTTTCTTCATATCAGTAAACCGCCTTAACAGAATAAAGCTCTGTTCCTAATGTATTAAGGTTTCCTGTATAAATATAGGCCGTTAAGAGGTTTCCTGTACTGTTCTGTACAAACAATATCTTATCTCGCCATTCTTTCGGAATATCTATATAGTATCCAAAGCTTGTATTGATAATGCTATCATAAAGTTCTTCTATACTTCCGCCGTTTATCGTACTCCACCTAATTGGCAAAACTATTCCCGATACTGCATTTTCTTCCGCACCCTCTGAAACCTTATAGGGTATCTCTCTCGGTATTTCAGGGATACCATCTTCATTTATATCGCGGCAATAAATTCTTATTGCCCTTGTATATCCTCTTTCCAATATCGGTTGAATTAAACTGCCTTCTATTTTTAAAACCTCTGTAGCAACCTCATTTCCTATAATAACATCCAAATATACTAAAGCTGAAAAGTCAGGACGAACGATGCATTCTATCTGCTGATAGGTCTTTTTCACAGTATCCTCTTCATAGCTTACAAATTCCTGAGCTTTACCTGAAAGATACTGATAATAAGAAACCTTCTGCCTTAAGGTTTTCGTAGCACTTGATTCAACAAGATCAACAACAACCAATCTGTCATTTATTCCTGCGCCATATGAAATAATATCATAATCCATAAAAGGAACATTGCCTATAACCTCGCCCGTTTCGGCGCGGTATATTATAAGCCTTCCTTTCCCCGAAGAATCGGTAAAGCCTACAACTATATCCTTTTCTCCAACACCTGTAAATTTAATAAAATCGGTTTTTAAAATACTGTTTCCTTCGCCCGAAACCGAATAAACGCAGTTCCACTTCCCATCGGTTTTATCAAGCATAGCAACCTGAATCTTGCCCTCGCTCGAGCCTTGATAAAAGGCTATAACCTCGTCCTCTCCGTCGAGATCCAAATCGGCAGAAAGAAAAGGCGAGGTATTATCCCCTTTTGCAGGGTATTTTAAGGTTATGCTTTCTCCTGCTATTTTTTTAAGAGAAGATACGATTTCTTTCTGGTCAGGGCGCAGTATCGGCGCCGAAGCCAGCTCCTCCACCTTGGAAGTTATAGAGGTGCAGGACGAAAATATTAAAAGCACAGAAAGAAAGATCGGCAACAATTTTTTTCCTTTCATTTATGCTCACATCCTCTCTTTTTTATTACTCTAAATTATACTATATTTTTATTTTTCGGTCAATAGAGTTAATGCCGTTCCTTCAAAAATTCGAGCAGCTTTTCTGCCGTTTTTTTAGAAATTTTAACTTCAGAAGAAATCTCCTCGGCAGTTTTCTTTTCTATCGCCGAAATCGACTTATATTTTCTAAGAAGCCGCGCCGCAGTTTTCTCTCCTATACCCGAAACCGAGGTCAGGGTTTTTCCAAGAGCATTTTTTGTTCGCTTCTTTCTATGGTAGGTAATAGCAAATCGGTGAACCTCTTCGCCGACGTCGGCGCAGAGCTTGTAAACCCCTTCAGTCCGCTTTATTGCAATTTCGCCTTCCCCGTCGGTAAGTGCCCTTGTTCTATGCTTATCATCTTTAACAATGCCAAATACAGGGACCGATATATTAAGCTCTTTTAACACCTCTTTAACGGCTGAAACCTGTGTTTTTCCGCCATCAAGCAGTATTAAATCGGGCTTTGTTTTAAATCCCTCATCGGTTTCTTCCTCATTTAAATATCGCATAAATCTGCGTCGAAAAACCTCCGCCATAGCCGCAGGGTCGTTTTCTGTAGGCAAATCATTTATGGAAAACTTTTTATAGGCCTTTTTATAAGGCGCAGCATTCTTGAAAACAACCAAAACTCCAACCATCGAATCGGTCCCCGTATTGGAAATATCGGCAGATTCTATATAAACAGGCGGCGAGGCGAGCCCTAAAAGTCTTGCCGTTTCGGATAAAACAGAAACCGCCGAGCCTCTAACCTTTGATATAAAAGCTATCTTTTCTGCCGCATTTTCTCGCGCCATTAAAAGAATTCTCTTGTTCTCCGCCTTACTATCCGATATAAATTTTACACTAGAGCCTTTTTTCTGAGAAAGATATTCCTCTAAGGCTTCCTTGCCCTCAGGCTCTTCATCGGCAATTATATATTCGGGAATATCTCTTGTTTCATAAAAACCTATAATAAAATTGCGAACAAGCTCTCCTATATCCTCAGCAGTATCCGAATTATAATCGGCTTTATCGCGAAGAATTCCTTTTGAAAAAGAAAGAACAGATATCATTATGCCCTTTTCATGGCGAACAAAGGCAAAATAATCTTTGTTTCTGTGCCCCTCAGTTCTAACAGTCTGCCTTTCGGAAATTCTCGAAATTGCCTTTATTTTATCCCTTAAAACAGCCGCCTTCTCAAATTCCATATCATCGGATAGCTTCTGCATTTCCGCTTCTAAAAATGCTACCGTTTCCTTTTCGCCCTTTTTTATGAAAGATATAGCTTCTGAAAAGGTTTTATTATATTCATCTTTAGAAATATTACCTCGGCAAACACCCATGCATCTGCCTATATGATAATTAAGACAGGGGCGTTCTTTTTTGAAATCTCTTGGAAAAGCCCTATGGCAGGTGGGAAGTCGGAAAACCTGATTTGCCGCTTCAACGCTCTGTCGAACAGAGAAAAAGCTCATATATGGGCCTAAATATTCTCCGTCCTCTCCCTTTTGCTTTTCGGCTGTTATTCGGGGAAAATCACCCTCCCCGATTTTTATATATGAATATCCTTTATCGTCTTTCAAAAGGATATTATATTTCGGCATATGTTGTTTAATTAAGCTACATTCCAAAACCAGCGCTTCAACCTCTGTAGAAGTAACGATAAATTCAAACCTATCAACGCTTTCTACCATTTTTAAAACCTTTATAGGGTGAGACTGAGTTCTTATAAAATATTGGGAAACACGGTTTCTTAAAAGCTTCGCTTTTCCAACATAAATAACCTCGCCGTCTTTATTCATCATAATATAAACACCCGGCAGCAGAGGCAATCTCATTGCCTCTTCATGAAGTCTTTTTATCTTATCCATACCGCATCTCCTTTCCTTAGAAGTAAAATGCACCCTGCTTTTAGGCAGGGTGCATTTCTATTCAAAGCTTACGCTTCTTCTTTCATTTTTGCAAAGCACTCGCTGCAATAAACAGGTCGGTCTTCACGGGGCTTGAAAGGAACCTTTGCCTCTTGTCCGCAGCTTGCGCAAACAGCTGTGAACATCTCTCTCTGAGCTTTAGATGCATTTTTACGAGCATCTCTGCACTCTTTGCATCTCTGGGGCTCATTCTGGAATCCTTTTTCAGCATAGAACTCCTGCTCTCCTGCTGTGAAAACGAATTCCGATCCGCATTCTTTACAAACTAGGGTCTTGTCTTCGAACATGTTTTTTACCTCTCTTAAGGGTTTAATTTTTTGCCGCCGATCGGACTCAAACCGATACCTTTGTTAAACAACGCTCTTTATTAAGCTACATGGGCATATATAACTCTGCCTTTTTAAGACAGCCGCTTTACATAAAGTTTTTTATCTTCCGCCTTATGCGGTATAAGGTATTCTGAACGCTTTTCTCTTCGGTTTTCTCTAAAGCGGCGATCGCTTTGATACTGCTTCCGTTAAGATAGAATTCCAAAACCGATTTTTCTTTTTCGGAAAGTGCTTCTGAAAGCTTGTCTTTAAAAGCTTCAAGCGCTTCCTTCTCCTGCAATTTTTCAGCAGGATCACTCTCCGAAAATAAAGGCTCCTCTTCCAAAGAGGTGTAACCCGAAAGCGGTTTGTTTTTAAGCGAAAGATGACCTCTTATAAAAGAATTCATTCTGTTGGATATGCATTTTTTTGCATAGGCAGAAAAAGAAGCTCCCTTGTCCTCTTTATATGTATGAACTGCCGAAAGAAGCCCTATCAAGCCTTCTTGTATAAGGTCTTCTTTGCCGAAGCCATTAGTCTTATAAGAGGAAGCCCGTTTTTCTATGTATGGCAAAAACTGAGAAAAAACCGAATTAAAATTATGCAGAGCTTCTCTCTGATTTTTATTCATTTTGATCTCCTCATGCCCTTTTTCCGCCACTATACATTTATAATAATACATCACGATTAAATAAAAGTCAACCTCTTTTTGTTGGAAATTTTCTTGCAAATTCAACAAAATTATTCTTTTTTCTTTAATTTTCGCTTTGTTCCGTCAAGTTCTTTAACATATGTATTATCGAGAGTCATAATAAGGTTACCTTTAATAATTTCGAGATATTCTTTTCTCAAAACCTCTCGCTCTTTTGCTTCTTCCTCGGTAAGTGTGCCCTCTCTCGCCTTTGCAGTAAATTCATTTAGCTTTTTAATTCGTTCTTCTTGAGTCATTTTAAATAGTCCTTTCAAAGCCTTCGCCCAAAATGTCGGAAGCCTCGGTTACAACAACAAATGCGCTGTCATCAACTTCCTTTGTAATATCGGTTATTTTATAGGTTTCGCTGTTTCTTATAGCGCAAAGAACAACTCCGTTTTCCGCACCCTCATAAGCGCCCTCTGATTTTAAAAGCGTACAGCCGCGCTCAGATTTTCTCATAATCTCGCTCGCAACATCGCGATATTTTTTAGTAACGATGAATATAAGTCTTCCCTCTGAAAGACCGTTTAGCATCTTATCTATAACCTCAGAGGAAACATACATAGCAACCGTCGCATAAAGAGCCGCCTCCAAGTTTCCGTAAACTACCGCCGCAATAGCTATAACAGCTATGTCAAATATAAGCATTATTTTACCTAAGCGCAAGAAAGGAAATTTCTGTTTTATTATTCGGCAAATAATATCCATGCCGCCCGAAGAGCCACCAACCGAATATATAAGTCCTATTCCGAATCCCGATAAAACTCCGCCGAAAATGCCAACAAGGAGCGGTTCGCCCTTAAAAACGGGCATAAAAAGCGGGAAAAGATAATCCATAAATAATGTAACAACAATAGTTGAAACGGCTGTTTTCGCAATAAAGGACTTTCCTATTTTAAAAATTCCTAATAAAATCAAGGGTATATTAACAATAAGATATCCTATACCTATTGGAAAACCGCTTAAATAGTTGATAACGGTTAAAAGCCCCGAAACGCCGCCTGCCGCAATATTCGCAGGCACCAAAAAAGCATAAAGCCCAAGGGTATAAACAGCGCTGCCGAGTATAACCTGAAGATATCTCAGAAGTTCTTTAAAAAACAGCTTCGCTTTCATTTTGAGTTTTCTCCTTCTAAAAGATTAAAGGCTCTGTCAAGCAAAAAGTTCAGCCTTTCGGTCTGCCCCGAAAGCTTTAAATATCCGAATAAGGTTTCAATTCCCGTTGCCTTGCGGTATTCGTTAGGTGTCGAATGCTTAGGAACTCTTGCAGTCTTAGCATTTCTTCCTCTTTTTAGTATGTCTGTTTCCTCTTCGGGTAATTCATTCATAAAAATTTCGAAAAGCTTAGCCTGAGCCGAAGCGCAAACAAAATGTACCGCCTCATTATGTAAGGTCTCCGCCTGACGGGATCCGTCAGCCGTTAACCTCTCTCTTATATAAAGCTCATATACCGCATCGCCCAAAAAAGCAAGTGTCGCGGGATTAGACTGCCTCGCAGCCCTTATTTTATCCTCTGTCATTTTAAAATCCTCTTAACGAATATATTCGAATTCAAAATCGTAAATATTGCAGATATCGCCCTCATTTATTCCCATTTCCTCTAATCTGTCAATAATTCCGCTTTTTCTAAGAACTCTCTGGAAATAATGAAGCGATTCATAATCGTCGGGGTTGGTGTCGTTTAAAACCTGTAAAAGCCATTCACCCTCGATATAATAAACCCCGTCTTCGCATACAATGTTAAATTCTCGGCTGTTTTTATCCTCTGCTTCGGGAATGTATTCTACCTCGTATTTGGTAATGGGAGGAAGTGCTTTCAGCTTTTCATAAACAGCGTAAACTACCTCTTTAGCGCCCTTCCCCGTAGCAACGCTTGTTTCGAAAAATTGATATCCCTTTTCTGTAACAAAGGCCTTAAACTCATCTATCTGCTCCCTTGAAGCAATATCGCATTTGTTTCCTATAACTATCTGCGGTCTTAAAGCAAGCTCGGGAGAATATTTTTCGAGTTCTCTGTTTATTGTTTCGAAATCCTCTTTAGGGTCTCTTCCCTCACAGCCCGAAACATCAACAACATGAACTATCAGTCGGCATCTGTCAACATGGCGCAAAAATTCGTGTCCAAGTCCTATCCCGTCACCCGCGCCTTCTATTAGCCCCGGTATATCAGCCATAACAAAGCTTTCCTCATCGGATACCGAAACAACCCCCAAAACGGGAGTAAGGGTTGTAAAATGATAGTTTGCAATCTTCGGCTTAGCCGCGGAAACAACCGAAATAAAGGTCGATTTTCCAACGTTCGGGAAGCCTACTAACCCAACATCAGCGAGAAGCTTTAGCTCTAATATAACCTCAAAGCTCTCGGAAGGCCCTCCCATTTTTGCAAATCGGGGAATCTGCCTTGTAGAGGTCGCGAAATGCTGATTTCCTGCTCCCCCTTTGCCGCCCTTAGCTAAAAGAATCGGCTCATTTCCTGAAAGGTCGGCAATAATCTTTCCGCTTTCGGCATCGCGAACTATTGTTCCCTCAGGGACCTTTATATAAAGATCCTCTCCTGATTTTCCCGTGCAGTTTTTATTTCTGCCGTTTTCTCCGTCTTCCGCCTTGTATTTCTTTTTATAGCGAAAACCCTCTAAGGTAGACATATTTTTATCTACAACAAAATAAACGTTTCCGCCTCTTCCGCCGTCGCCGCCATCGGGTCCGCCCGCAGCAACATATTTTTCTCTATGGAAAGAAACTGCGCCGTCGCCGCCCTTGCCGGAGGTGTAGCGAATTTTAGCCTTGTCTATAAACATAATTTTATCCTTTCTTTAAAACGCCCTCTAAGGCAAATGAATGAGCCTTTGTAATTTCAACCTCTCTGAAAGAACCGATAAGCTCCTTATCTCCTCTGAACTCAACAATTATATTCTGCTCGCTTCTTCCCGAAAGATAACCCTCACCTTTTTTGCCCTCGCTGTCAATTAAAACCTTTAAGGTCTTTCCAACCTTTTTTCGGTTGTTTTCAGCGGAAATCTCGGTCTGAACTGCCAAAAGCTCGCGAAGACGAGCGCTTTTCTCGCTATCGGAAATCGAGTCGGGCATTTCTGCCGCGGGAGTTCCCTTTCTTTTGGAATATATAAAGGTGAAAAGCATATCATAGCCAACTTCCCTTATAAGCTCCAAGGTCTTTTCGAAATCCTCTCTTAGCTCATCAGGGAAGCCAACAATTATGTCGCTCGAAAAGGATATATCGGGGATTTCTTTTTTTGCATAGTTTATAAGTTCTAAATAGCTTTCGTATGTATAATGCCTGTTCATTCTTTTCAAAATCCCGTCGGAGCCGCTTTGAACAGGTAAATGGAGCTGATTGCAAACCTTGTCGCAATCTCTTATCGTATCAATAAGCTCTTTAGTTGCATCCTTAGGATGGCTTGTCATAAAGCGAATTCTGAAATCGCCCTCTATTTCATTTATCTTTCTTAAAAGAGCAGAAAAATTAATATTTTCCTCTAAATTTTTGCCATAGGAGTTAACATGTTGTCCTAAAAGCATTATCTCCTTAGCTCCGCCCTCTATAAGCGCGCGGCATTCCTTTAATATCTCCTCGCTCCTTCTGCTTTTTTCCCGTCCCCTTACATACGGAACTATGCAGTATGTACAGAAATTATCGCAGCCATTCATAATCGGAACATAACCCTTAAAGGAAAAATCTCGAATTTTTCTTATTCCCTCATGGAATTCTCCCGAAACCTCGCTTATATCTATAACCCTTTTTTGAGAAACTATCTTTTTATATAAAAGCGAGGGAAGAGCGGGAAGCATATGTGTTCCGAATATTAAATCAACAAAAGGATAGCTTTTTTTAATCCTCTCGGTTATCTCTTCTTGCTGCACCATACAGCCGCAAAGCCCTATTATCATACCCTTGTTTCTTTTTTTAACATGCACCAACGCTCCAACATTTCCAAAAACCCTCGCCTCAGCGTGTTCCCTTACAGCGCAGGTATTATATATAACAATATCTGCCTCCTCAGGCGAGGTGCAAAAACCATATCCGCAATCGGATAGCATTCCCTTTATTTTCTCGCCATCAGAAACATTCTGCTGACAACCGTAGGAATGAACAAAAGCTAAAGGTATCCTTTCGGGATAAAGCTCCGATAAAAGCTCTTTAACCTTTATAGCATATTCGTCTTGTTCTTTTCGGTTTATTTCGGTCATCTTTTATCCTCCAGAATTCTTTTAAGGTATTGCCCCGTAAAGGATTTTTTGCATTTCGCAACCTCTTCGGGAGTTCCCTCTGCTATAACTTTTCCGCCCTCGTCGCCGCCCTCGGGCCCTAAATCTATAATATGGTCAACAGTTTTTATAACATCAAGATTATGCTCAATAACAATAACCGTATTTCCGTTATCGGCTAAAATGTTAAGAACATCTATAAGTTTGTGAACATCGGCGCTGTGAAGTCCCGTTGTAGGCTCGTCAAGAATATAAACCGTCTTTCCCGTTGATTTTTTTGAAAGCTCGGTTGCAAGCTTAACCCTTTGTGCCTCTCCGCCCGAAAGCGAGGTGGCAGACTGTCCTAAGGTAATATATCCGAGTCCTACATCGTAAAGGGTTTGAAGCTTATTTTTTATCTTCGGCTGATTTTCGAAAAAGATAAGCGCCTCGCTTACAGTCATAGAAAGAACATCATAAATGCTCTTGTCCTTGTATTTAACCTCTAATGTTTCTTCATTGTATCTGCGTCCGCGGCAAACCTCGCAAGGAACATAAACATCGGGTAAAAAGTGCATCTCTATCTTTATAATTCCATCGCCCTCGCAGGCCTCGCAGCGTCCGCCCTTAACATTAAATGAAAATCTTCCGGGACCGTAACCTCTCGTTTTAGCATCGCTCGTTGCCGCAAAAAGGGCGCGTATATCTCCGAAAACTCCCGTATATGTTGCAGGATTTGAGCGAGGAGTTCTTCCTATGGGAGATTGATCTATCGCTATAACCTTGTCAAGCTCTTCTATTCCCTCAATAGTATCGAATTTGCCCGCGTGAACTCTGGCGCGGTTAAGCTCTCCCGCAAGCTTCTTATAAAGTATCTCATTAACAAGTGAGGATTTTCCCGAGCCGGAAACGCCCGTAACCGCAATCATCTTGCCTAAAGGGAAAGAAACATCAATATTTTTAAGATTATGCTCTGCCGCCCCTTTAACAGTTAAAAACTTTCCGTTGCCCTCTCTTCGTTTTTTCGGAACAGCTATCTTCTTTTTGCCGCTTAAATATTGTCCCGTTATAGAGCGCGGCTCATTTATTATATCCTCTGCCGTTCCCTCCGCTACAACCTCTCCGCCGTGGATTCCCGCCAAAGGCCCTATATCAACAATATGGTCAGCCGCTCTTATAGTATCCTCATCGTGTTCAACAACGATAACGGTATTTCCCGCATCGCGAAGCTTCTTCATCGTATTTATAAGCTTGTCGTTATCCCTCTGATGAAGACCTATGCTTGGCTCATCGAGAATATATAAAACCCCTACCAAAGAAGAGCCTATCTGTGCGCCAAGGCGAATTCTCTGGCTCTCGCCGCCCGAAAGCGAGCCTGCCGAGCGCGACAGGGTTAAATATTGCAGTCCTACATTTTTTAAAAATTCAAGGCGGTTTTTAATTTCCTTAATAATTCGTTCGCCTATTTTGTTCTGAGTTTCAGTAAGCTTCAAATTTTCGAAAAACTCCAAAGCCCCTATAACCGATTTGTCGCATAAATCTATAATGTTTATCCCGCCTACAGTTACCGATAAAGCGGCAGGATTAAGCCTTTTACCGCCGCATTCGGGACAATTTACCTCGCTCATATATTGGCGGATTTCATCGCGCGACCAATCGCTTGTAGTTTCTCTGTATCTGCGGTTTAAATTGTTTATAACTCCCTCGAAGGAAGATTCATAGCTGCTCGTTCCAAAGGAGGTCTTTCTAACCATTTTAAGCTTTTCGCCGTTATTTCCATAAAAAAGAATATCCTGAATTTTCTTCGGCAGTTCTCTGAAAGGAGTATCCAAGGAAAAACCGTAATGCTCCCCCAAAGCATTGTAATACATTCCCGCTATGCTGTCGTTATCATAGCTCCAACCGCCGCCCTTAATCGCGCCGTCGCGAACAGAAAGGGCTCGGTTGGGTGCTATTAAATTCGGGTCAACCTCCATAAAAACGCCGAGTCCCGTGCATTTCTCACAGGCACCGAAAGGATTGTTAAAGCTGAACATAGTAGGCGTAAGCTCAGGCAAGCTTATAGAATGCTCAGGACACGCATAGTTCTCCGAATAAAGGGTTTCTTTATTATCCGAAAGGGCAATTATAAGTCCGCCCGATAAAGCAGTTGCAGTTTCAACCGAGTCTGTAAGTCTTCTTCTGATACCCTCTTTTATAACAATTCGGTCAACAACTATCTCTATATTGTGCTTTTTGTTTTTCTCTAAAGAAATCTCATCGGAAAGCTCCAAAATCTCGCCATCAATTCTCGCCCTTACAAAGCCTTTTTTCATAGCATCGCCGAGCTCTTTTTTGTATGTTCCCTTTTTGCCTCTCGCAATAGGTGCCAAAATCTGAACGCGCGCCCCCTCGCCGAGAGAGGTTATCGAACCTACTATCTCATCAACAGATTGTTGGCATATCTCTTTTCCGCAAATAGGACAATGCGGTATTCCGATTCGCGCATATAAAAGTCGCAAATAATCATAAATCTCAGTAACAGTACCAACAGTAGAGCGAGGGTTTTTCGAGGTTGTCTTCTGGTCAATGGAAATAGCAGGAGAAAGCCCCTCAATGCTGTCAACATCGGGCTTTTCCATCTGACCTAAAAACATTCTCGCATAAGAAGATAAGCTTTCCATATATCTTCTCTGTCCGTCAGCATAAATAGTGTCGAAAGCTAAAGATGATTTTCCCGAGCCCGAAAGACCTGTAAAAACAACCAATTTATCTCTCGGTATCTCTAAATCAATATTCTTTAAATTATGCTCTCGCGCACCCTTTATAATAATACTGTCCTTTGCCATTACCTTTTACTCTTCTTTCAACCTCTTAATTTTATCTCTCAGCTCTGCCGCGTATTCAAATTCAAGCATACTTGCGGCATAGCGCATCTCCTTTTGCATTTCAAGAATAAGCTTTTCCTTATCCTTCTTGCTTAAAGCCTTGCCCTTTAAATTTTTAGTTTCCTCGTTATCGGAGATTTTAAGAACATCCTTAACCGATTTAACTATCGTCTTCGGAATAATTCCGTTTGCCTTGTTGTATTCGTCCTGAATTTTTCTTCGGCGCTCGGTCTCCTTTATCGCCCGCTCCATAGAGGGGGTAACCGAATCGGCATACATTATAACCTCGCCGTGCTCGTTTCGCGCCGCTCTTCCGCAAGTCTGAATAAGCGAAGTCTCGCTTCTAAGGAATCCTTCCTTGTCGGCATCAAATATCGCAACTAACGAAACCTCAGGAATATCGAGTCCCTCGCGAAGTAGGTTTATTCCAACCAAAACATCAAACTTTTTAAGGCGCAAATCGCGGATTATCTCCATTCGCTCCATAGCATCAATGTCATAATGCATATATTTAGCCTTTATCCCAACCGTATCAAAATATTCGGTAAGATTTTCAGCCATCTTTTTTGTTAAGGTAGTAACCAAAACGCGCTCATCTTTTTCTACCCGCTTGTTTATCTCCCCTATAATATCCTCTATCTGTCCCTCGGTAGGCCTAACAGAAACTATCGGGTCTAAAAGCCCCGTCGGTCTTATAACCTGCTCGGTAATAGTAGCGCTTCTCTCCTTTTCATATTGCGAGGGAGTCGCGCTAACATAAACTATCTGATTTAATTTGGAATTAAATTCATCGAAATTAAGCGGGCGGTTATCATAAGCGCTTGGAAGCAGAAAGCCATAATCAATAAGATTTTTCTTTCTCGAATGGTCTCCGCCGAACATTCCACGAACCTGCGGTAATGTTACGTGCGATTCATCAACAAATAAAAGAAAATCATCGGGAAAATAATCAAGCAGAGTAAAGGGAGTTTCTCCGGGGCGCCTGCCCGACATTATTCGGGAGTAGTTTTCAATCCCCTTGCAAAAACCTGTTTCTCTGAGCATCTCGATATTATATCTTGTCCGCTGTAAAATCCTTTCGGCTTCCAAAGGCTTGTTGTTTTCCGTAAAAAAGCGAAGCCTTGTTTCAAGCTCAGCTTCAATCTCTTTTATTGATTCTTCTAAGCGCTCGTTTGAAACAATATAGTGAGAAGCGGGAAAAATAGCCGCGTGGGTAACAACATTCTGAACGCTTCCCGTTAAAGGATTTATCTCGGAAATTCTGTCTATCTCATCTCCGAAAAATTCAACCCTTATCGCCGCCGATTCTGAATATGCAGGAAAAATCTCAACAACATCTCCGCGAACTCGGAATTTATTTCGTATAAAGTTAACGTCATTTCTGTCATACTGCAGCTCTACCAATTTTTTAAGTAAATGGTCTCTCTCCATAACAGCACCCGTGCGCAAGGATATTACCATACTTTTATAATCAATCGGGTTACCAATCGAATATATGCAGGAAACGCTGCTGACAATAATAACATCTCGCCTCTCCGATAAAGCCGAGGTCGCGCTGTGGCGAAGTCGGTCTATCTCCTCATTTATCGCGCTGTCCTTTTCGATATAGGTGTCAGTTCCGGGAATGTAGGCCTCAGGCTGATAATAGTCGTAGTATGATACAAAATATTCAACGGCGTTGTTCGGAAAAAATTCGCGAAACTCCGTACATAACTGCGCCGCGAGAGTTTTGTTGTGAGCTAGAACAAGCGTCGGACGGTTAACATTGGCAATAACATTTGCCATAGTAAAGGTCTTTCCCGAGCCCGTAACGCCAAGAAGCACCTGCTCCTTGTCCCCTCGCAAAACACCCTCTGATAAAGCCTTAATAGCCTCAGGCTGATCGCCCGTCGGCTTAAACTTGGAAACTAACTCAAAACGCTCCATAAAACGACCAACCCTCCCATCTCAAAATACACAAAGTTATACATTATAAGTATATCACA
>JAGBHD010000051.1 GCA_018110785.1 Oscillospiraceae bacterium | reverse complement strand
GCAAGATATACTAACTTAACACCTGCAGAGATGCAGAAGATAGTAACTGCAGTTATAAAGAATGCAGATGGCGAAGTTATAAGCGGAACAGTTTCTTACAATGTAGAGGCTTATGTTGCAAGAAACTATAATAGCGAGAATCCAGCTCTTGCTAATGCTTGTGTTGCTCTTATGGCTTATGGTGATTCTGCTGCAGCATATGTTAACCAATAAGTTAAAATATGCTGATTAGTTAGATATATTTTTTAAAGGTGGTGAAAAAATGAAAAACATTTTTACCAATCCCGAAATCGAAGTAATCAAGTTCGCAAATGAGGACATTGTTACAACATCTCCTACTTCTGGAGGTGGCGGCGTTCAGATGCCCGATGACGATTTCTCTCTTCTTCTCGACTTAGATGCTTAATTTCGGAAAACCCCGAAAATAACGAAACTGAAGCCCGAGTTTTCGGGCTTCAGTTCGGAATTTTCGCCAAAGGAGAAAAATATGCGCTGCTTAATAGCCGATTTCTTAATTGATTTTAAAAATCGTTACGGATTTACGGCTCGTCAGTGCGCTGAATATGAGTGTGAAAAGGACGCTCCTGTTGATTTCGAGGTCGTAGCGACCGATGCCGATATTCAGCAGGAGCGTCTTCACGCTGAAAGAGAATATCCTATTGGCTATTTAGAAAACATTTGTCTTTATAGGAATTTAGCTTTGCAGCTGCCTAAAAAAGATTCTTTTCTAATGCACGGTTCTGTTATATCAGTTAAAGATAAGGGTATTGCTTTTTTGGCGCGAAGCGGAACAGGAAAAACAACACACACTCTTTTATGGAAACAGCGCTTTGGCGAGGATATGACGATTATAAACGGGGACAAGCCCATTATTCGCTTTTCGGAAGATGGAACCCCTTATGCCTATGGAACACCTTGGGCAGGAAAAGAAGGCTTTCAGGTTAATTCTAAAACCGAGCTTACCGACATTTGCTTTATAGAGAGAGCAGATGAAAATTCTATTGAGAGAATAATACCTCAAAAGGCTTTAAATCCTCTTATGAATCAGATTTTAGTTCCCTCTGATCCTATCGCTGCTATGAAAACCTTAGAGCTTATTGATAGGCTCTTAAAGCATACAAGACTCTGGATAATTCATTGCAACCCATACCCCGAAGCCGCAGAAGTAGCATCAGATGCTATTTTCGGCAAAGCCGCAAAATAGCAGATAAATTGTTCGCCTTGCGAACAGTTAAATTACCGCCTTCAAGCGGCAGGTAAATTTCGCGGCATTGCCGCGAAGGTAAATTGCAAGCTTAACGCTTGCAGATGCGGAGTCTGCCTCAGGCAGACGAAATTTAAAATGATAAGTCGGCATACTGCCGACACAGATTAGCTTCCTTGGAAATTTAGCTACGAGCGAAGCGAGTAATTTAGCTTCGACTTCGAGCGAAGCGAGAAGGAGAATTTATGAAACTTAAGTATAATTTTGTTGTGCGCCAAGTTGGAGACAGAATGGTTGCTGTTGCTGTGGGCGCGGATAATGCTAAATTTAACGGCATGATAAACTTAAATGAAACGGGAGAATTTATTTTCAGCCTTTTAGCTGAAGACACTAATATTGAAGCAATAGTTTCTGCTTTAACCACGAAATATGATATTTCGGAAGATGATGCGAAAAAAGCAGCAGAAGGCTTTATTTCCAAACTTAAAGAAGGCGGAATTTTAGCAGAGTGATTAATATAAAAATGGAAGAACAGCTCGAAAAGGAAGGCAAGATTTTAACACTGCCTGTTGGCGATAGTATGATGCCGATTTTAAGATATCGGCAAGATGCTATGTTGATTGAAAAGCTTTCCAGAGAGCCTAAGATAAACGATGCAGTTCTTTACAAGCGCGATAGCGGCCAATATGTTATGCACCGCATAATCGCTATAAAAAAAGACGGATATGCTATTCGCGGCGATAATCGCTATAATATCGAATACGGCGTAAGACGGGATCAGATACTTGGAATAATGTCGGGATTTTATCGCGGTGAGAAGTTTATTGACTGTGAAAAAAATAAAGGATATAAGGCATATGTTTTTTTAATGCGCGTAACCTTAATTCCAAGGCATATCATATTCTTTATTAAAAAAGCATACAGAAAAATTTTGAAGGGGTAAAAAGATGCTGAAAGTAAAAGATGCATATGATTATTTAATACATCTTGCGGCTTCTGCTGTAAATGGAACTAAACCTAAGGAAATTCCCGATGGCATTACCTTTCAGCAGATTTTTTCTCTTGGTGTACCCCATGAGATAGTAAACTTAGTTTTTTATGCTATTGAAAAATTAGAAAACAAGCCTGAAGAGCCGCTATATACCAAATGGCGCGAGCTTCGCGACCACGCTATCGTTAAGGATATAAATCAAGCGGCGATGGCAGAAGAATATCGGAATATGTTCCGAAAGGCGAATATTCCCTTTTATGAATTGCAAGGAACAAGAATAAAGCCGCTTTATCCATCTTCCGATATGAGAACAATGTCGGATTTGGATTTTATTATTGACCGTGAAAATATATTTAAGGCTAATGAAATTTTTAAAGCAACGGGATATGAAACTGAGATTATTATGGATAATGAAATCCAATTTTCTTTGCCGCCCAACATTTTTGTTGAGGTGCATACATATTTTTCGCCCGACGGAGATCGTTCAGCGGATTATTTAAAAGAGCTTATTATATCGGGAGATGAAAAAAAGTTTGAAACAGCTTTTTATCTTTTCTCGGTTTTACATACAGCTAAGCATTATTTTGCCCGTGGCTGCGGAATAAGAAGAATTTTAGATATTTATCTTTTAAACCGCAAATATCCCGAAATGCTAGAAGATAAATTCGTAAGAAAATCTTTAAAGAAAAGCGGAATGTTATCCTTTGCCGATAATGCTGCGGCTCTCGCTGAATACTGGTTTGGAGATTTAAACGAAGAAAATAAGACAATCCGAGATATGGGAATATCTATAAAAACCTCTTCACTTCACGGAGTTTTTGACTCTAATGCAGATATATCTATAAAGTTAAGAGAGAAATATGGGGTAAAAGGCGCTAGATTAAAATACATAATTCGCCGAATTTTCCCTGCAGAGATACTTATGGTGCAGATGTTTCCTGTTTTAGGAAAACATCGTTGGTTGCTTCCCTTTCTTTGGGTTTACAGGTGGATAAGAGCAATATTTACTAAAGCAGATACCATATTTGATTCACTAAAAAAGGTTTTAAAGGAGAATAAGTAATGAAAAAAACAATAAAATTTTTATCACTCTTAGTTTTCAGTTTATTCATTTTCTCAAAAACTTCAGAGATGATAACCATGGCAGAAGAAAAACCATCTTCCCCTTATGATATTTTAGTTAAAGAAGAACGTTTTTGCGATATAAATTCAGTTCTTATAGGCTCCGGCGGATACATAACAGGTCTTGTTATTCACCCCGAGGACAATGATATTATGTATATCAGAACAGATGTCGGCGGCTGCTATCGTTGGGAAGCTGAAACTAAAAGCTGGACTCAGCTTTCGATGGCATTTAAATTAGAGGGCCAATATTCTGTTGACGGAATAGCATTAGACCCTAATAATAAAGATTTGGTTTATATCTGCATAGGCGGAAATAATGTAGAGTCGTCGGGTGTGTGGAAATCCGAAAACAGAGGAGAAACATGGACAGAGATTTCCCCTGAAGACGATATAATATTTAAAGGTAACTCCGAGCATAGGGGGGATGGCGAATGTATCGCTGTTGACCCCAATAATTCAAATGTTTTATGGGTTGGAACTCGCGGAACAGGACTTTATAAAACTTCCGATGGCGGAAAAACTTGGGAGAAGGTAGTTCTTTCTGATGGAAAAGAAGAGGTTCGCTGCGTTATTTATGATAGTAAAGACATTTTAGACGGAAAGAGTAAAATAGTTTATGCTCTTTCTATATATGAAGGTTTATATAAATCGGAAGACGGTGGAAAAACCTTCAAAAAGATGGAAGGAATTCCTGAAGCACCCATTTATCACGAAGCTCATTTAGATTCTGAGGGAAGAGTTTTAGTGACCTTTGGTGAAAGAAGAACACAGAATCTTTCCGAACCTTCCGTTCGCGGAGTTTGGCGACTTAATACCGACGGAGCTTGGGAAAACTTCGGCGAAAATCTACCCGATGACGGTTTTACAACATATATGTCCTTAGAGGTTGATGATAACAATCCCGATAGAGTTTTGGTAGGCGTCGGAACAGGACTTGTAGAAAATTCGGGAGATACCTATTGGAAGCCGCCGATTTATTATACTACCGACGGCGGTAAGACTTGGGTAGATGTTACCCCCGTACATACCGATAAAATGGCTAGTGAGTGGAAAGGGAATACCCATTCCTCAGGCTGTGTCGGTTCATTGACCTTTGGGGAGGGCGATGAGCTTTGGATGACCGACTGGACCGAAGTTTATTATACGGCTAATGTTTCAGCTGAAACAGACGAGGGAAGAGCTTGGAGAACATATATTGAAAATATCGAGGAATTGGTTTCTTTTTCGGCTATTTCTCTTCCAAATGGAAAGAACGACAATTTATTTACTGCTGCGGACATAAAATCGGCTTTTGCTATAAATGATGATGAGGTGGATACGTATCCCTCTTATCCTAAGGAAAAAGGTTCTTTCCAACAGGCTGATTATTATGCGAAAGATCCCAATTTCGTAGTAGGCGCATATACCAGTCAGTCGAATGATTTAGCATCAGCAGAGGGAACTGTTTATGTTTCAGAAGATGCGGGTGAAAGCTGGAAAGCGCTGCCTAATTGGGACAAAAAACATCATGCAGGAAGTATCGCAATTTCATCTGAAGATAAAAACAAAATGGTTGTAGCAACACTTGATGGTGAAACCTATTATACCTCTGATGGCGGTACTACATGGACTAAATCCGAAACTGCCCCTACGGGTGTTTTGCCCGGACATATTTGGCACGGAAGTAAGCCGTTAGAATCTGATAAAAATGCGGGTAATATCTTCTATATGATGTCGCCTGAGGGGCTTTACAAAAGCGAAGATTACGGTGTTACATGGGAGATCACAAATCTTACACCTAAAATGAACAAAGGTGAAAGCAGAATAAAAGTTTTAACCTATGAGGGTGCACCCGGCGAGGTTTGGATATCATCTTCTCAGGGTGTTTGGTATTCCGCAAATAACGGCGATACATTTTTAAGGCTTGGAGATCTTAAAGGAAGTATTTCTTTAGGTAAAGGCAGAGAAGATGGAAACTATGCGCTTTACTTTATGGGAACTCTCGGTAGCAATGAAAAGGCAATATATGTATCTGAGGATAAGGCAAAAAGTTTTACAAAGCTTACCGATTATAATAAATACACCTTAGCTAAATCCAGCAAGATATATGCTTCAAAAAATCGTTTCGGCAGAATTTATTTAGGAAGCAGCGGTTTAGGCTGGCTTTATATGGATACTGCCGAAGAGGGTTATACCGACCTATCAGACATTTCAGACGGTAGTTCAAATCCGATAGGAAGGATTGTTGCCGCAGCAGCAGGAGTATTAGCGATAATTGGCGGAATAGCATTCTTCATATTCCGAAAAAAATTGTTAAGAAAATGAAATAAAGAAATAAAATAAAGAAATTTTATGGTAAAAGCGAACACATCGTGTTCGCTTTTATTTGTTGTTTGCATAAAATTTTCTTCAATTTTTTGTAAAAAATTATAATAATTTACACATAAAAAGCCTTTTTGGAAAAAATTTCCTATTGACATGGGGGAAAATAGTATGGTAATATTACCAAAACAAGAATGTTAAAAATAAATTTATTGTTGAAAGTGCACTAAACATATCGAGTTTGTTACATTTTGAAATAAACTTTCTCCCAAAATTAAGAAAGGAGGTAAAACGGCGAAAAATTATTTTTGCCAAAAAACGGAGGAGTTTTTAATAAACAAATAAATAATAAGGAGGCGTAGATTATATGACTAAAAAAATAAAAAG
This sequence comes from Oscillospiraceae bacterium, assembly GCA_018110785.1. Lineage (GTDB taxonomy): Bacteria > Bacillota > Clostridia > Oscillospirales > JAGBHD01 > RGIG9114. Next base: position 33,910 of record JAGBHD010000051.1, on the reverse strand, counting down.
AATTTTATCGACGCTATTAGCAAGTTTACTCGTTTTTTCGACTGCTGCTCAAACAGTAGTCGCTATATCAACCACAGAAACAACCGATGTTGTTATTACAGAAGACAAATTCACCGATTTAGAACCTGTACTTATAGGCTCAGGTGGATATATAACAGGCCATGTGATGCACCCTGACGACCCTGATATTATGTATATCAGAACAGATGTTGGCGGAGCATATCGCTGGGAAGCAGACACTAATAGTTGGACTCAGCTTATGTCGTCATTTCCTTTGGAGGGGCAATATGCAGTTGATGGTATTGCTCTCGATAAAAATAACAAGGATATAGTTTATATCTGCGTCGGAAATGATCAGCCTTGGGTATTTGGTGAAACCTCGGGAATATGGAAATCGGAAGACCGCGGAGACACATGGACAGATATATCTCCCGATTATACTATTCGTTTTCATGGAAACGCAGAAAATCGCGGCGATGGCGAATGCATTGCAGTTGACCCGAATAATTCTAACATTTTATGGGTAGGAACACGCTCAATGCAAGGTTACCGCGATGAAGAATATGAAGCAGGTCTTCATTATTCTACCGATGGCGGACAAACCTGGACTAAGAAGAAGCTATACGGCGAAAGAGGCGTTTTAGAAGAGGTTAGATGCGTATTTTATGATCCTAACAGCTTAAACGCAGGAAAGAGTCAGACTATTTATGCCGTTGTAAATATAATAGAAAATAATGCCAATGTCGGCGGACTTTACCGCTCTACAGACGCAGGCGAAACATGGGCTAAGGTTGAGGGTTTACCTGCAGTTTCTTATTATCACGAAGCGAAAATTGATTCTCAAGGAAGGGTTATTATAACCTTTGGAGAATCAAGGTCAACTAATGCAGCTGAGGCTGTAACAAAGGGCGTTTACCGATTAAAAGCTGACGGAACTTGGGAAAATTTCGGAATAAATCTTCCCGAAAACGGATATACATCCTATTTCGCATTAGAAATAGACAAAAATAATCCCAATAGGGTTATTGTTGGTGTAGGCACGGGCGTTGTAACAGGTCAGGCTAATTCTTGGTGTCCGCCGATTTATTACACTACTGACGGCGGCTCAACATGGACAAATGTTACTCCTATAAATACCAGAAAAATGGCAGGCGGATGGAAAGGATATTCTCATTCGATGGGCGCGGTAGCTTCGCTTACATTTGGAGAGGGCGATTCTTTATGGATGACCGATTGGAGTGAGGTTTATTATACGGCTAGTGTTTCGGCAGAAACCGATTCTGCGCGCAGTTGGAGAACATATATTGAAAACGTAGAAGAATTAGTTACTTTTTCAGCACTTTCCGTTCCAAACGGAAGTAATTTGTTTATGGCAGCAGATACTAAGAACGCATTTGTAATAAATGATGACGAGGTAGATGCATACCCATCATATTCTGTCAGCTCTGCAAATTACGGAATATTCCAACAGGCTGATTATAGCGCAAATAATACTAATTTTGTAGTTGGTGCACATACTTCGCAAAGTGCTATTGTCGGAAATCCCGACGATAAGAGTGGATATATTTATATCTCCGAAAACGGCGGTAAGAGCTGGACTAATACTCAGCCTAGTATTACTTATACAGATGAAAACGGCAACACGGTAGAAGAATGGTTGCATCCCGGAGATGTAGCCGTTTCGGCGAACGATACCAACAAGCTTGTTATGGTAACGCTCGAAAACAAAATTTATTATTCAAGCGATAAAGGCGCAACATGGAACTTATCGAGCGGAACATTGCCATCTACCTTTATTCCCGGAAACATGTGGCATGGCAGCAGTCCTTTAGAGTCAGATAAGAATTCGGGAAATATTTTCTATTTGATGGATTCTACCGGTTTATACAAGAGCACAGACTATGGCGCTAGTTGGAGTTTATCAAGCACCGTTCCTTCTATGACTTCTAAAGAAAGTCGAATAAGAGTTTTAACATATGAGAACGCACCCGGTGATGTTTGGGTTTCTTCCGGGGGCGGAATATGGTATTCTGATGATTACGGAGTTAATTTTACCAAAATAGGCTCTTTAAGCGGAGGAAACATAACTCTTGGTAAGCCAAAAGCAGGTAACGATTATGTTCTTTATTTCTGCGGAATTATTGGGGATAACAATCCCGCGATATATTATTCCGAGGACAAAGGACAAAGCTTTATAAGACTAACCGATTATAATAAATATACATTGGCTAAAACAAGTTCTGTATATGCTTCTAAAAATCAGTATGGCAGAGTTTATATCGGATCAAGCGGACTTGGTTGGAAATATTTAGACATACCTCTTGAAATCTATAATATAGCAGATGAAATCAGAGGTGCGGTTTCCGCGGTTGATTTCGGTGAAGCATCTTATGTAGCGTTGGGAACTGCTTTTTCCAATTATAATTTAGGTCAATTCAGAATAAATTCTATAAATGCAACTGCTACTACAGTTTCTACCACATTACAAGAAATTGAAAGTCTTGGCAACGAATATGTTTTTAGACCTAATAAGAAAAATACAGGAACTGAAAGTTGGGAAACTACTTGGTACAATAATCCTTATTTGGCAGTTCAGCAATCTCCGACTACTTCAAGCGGACTGATTTTTGCTACAAAAATATGGTCTGAAAGCTATACTCCATCTGTTAGCTTTACATTTACAGCACCCAAAGATGGTGTTTATACTATAATTCCTAAAGCTGCATACAGCGGAAAAGATGGATCGGTTTATAACGACACAAAACGTGATGCCATTATTACTATCAGTGCAAATGGTAAGGTAGTTTCTGCTACTGTTGCAACTAAGTCGGAAGGAAATCTTCCCGATCTTGGAAAAATTGAGTTGAACTCAGGCGAGACTATAGAATTTACTATTACTATGCAGGCAAATACTTCGGCAAACGAAGGTTCGGCGACTAAGGTTTATACCGACTTTAATGTTAATCTTATTAAAGATTTAACTCCTATTAAAACCTATAGCGCAGGTGATGAATTTGCAAACGGAATTTTAACTCTCCTCGGCGAGGAAGATAGCTTAACCTATGAAACCGCACCTAACGCTAATACAGTGAATTTTGGTGCGATGCAGTATCATCCTTACAACTATCCTGATTACAAGAGAGTTATTACCTCTGTTGTTAAGAGTAATCTTAGAATAAACGGATACAGAAATAACGAGCATCTTATTGCTCATCCGTCTTGGAGTTCGGGAAGTTATCGCGGACTGCAAATAGGAGCTTTAGCTCAAGAAGAACAGAAAATAATATTTACTGCTCCTAAAACCGGTATTTACGATTTAGTTCCTCTTTCTACTACCGCTGATATGCTTGGTGAATCCTTTAACAACACAAGTGAAAAAGATATAACCTTTAAGATTAATATAGCAGGGGTAACCGCTCACACTGCTACGATTGCAGCGGGAACTACCGGTGAGATACCTAATCTCGAGAATATTAGAATGACTGCCGGAGAGACGATAGAGCTTATATTTAATGGATCATATGCTAATAAAACATGGTATATCAACTTTAAGGTTGAACTTATGGAAGATTTAACTCCTATCGAAACCTACAATATGGCGGATGATATGAGAAACTATTTAGCTTCTCTTGATTATTCTTCCGGCACAACCCTTACACCTACCGACAAAGCTTACGCTAATTATCCATTCGGAAATTATAAGATCAATACTCTGTTCAGAACAAATACTTCGTTTACTCAGATAGAAAAATCTGCTAGCGAATATACAATTGTAGGACTTACTTCTTATAATAAGCCCGGCGTTGCAGTAGCTACTGATACTTCTTCCTATGATGGAATAAGATTGCTCGGTGTTTACTATGCTCAGACATACATTTTCGACTTTATAGCCCCTAAAGATGGTATTTATACAATATTTGATGCCGAGTCCTTTGCAGGTAAACAGTCTTTGTACAACAATAACTTTACTACAGGAATGCAGCTTAAAGTTTTAATTAACGGAGTAGCTCAGACTATTAGCACAGAAACTGACGCAACTGTTTTAACAGTGGCAAGCGGACAGACAGCTAATATGCCTGACCTTGGCACCATTGCTCTCAACAAAGGCGATATAGTTCAGTTCTCGATTACTATGCCTCAGTCTGAATGGAATCAGCGAAATGCATATGTAAACTTCGATATCAACCTTATTGAGGATTTAACTCCGATTACTTCTTGGAATATCAGAGATGAGATATCTGATACGCTGATTAGCATGAATGAAGCAGGAACATTGCAAAGCTTAATAGGCAAAAATATTTTTGCAGTTGATTTTGGTAATGTTAATATCTATCAGAGCTATAACGCGACAATAGATTCTGTTGCTTCAAGTGGTATCGGAACAGCAATTTGTAACCACAATACTGTTGGAATTACAACATATGGCGTTAAGATGCATGTTGAATACGGTAACAAATATGAACTTAAATTTACCGCTCCCCAAAATGGTACTTATAAGATTTCGCCCAACTATATAAATTCGGGCGAAACGGCAAACATCTATTTTACAAATCCTGATGCAGGAACCTCTTTCTCGGTAACTGCGGGAGGAACGGCTCTGCCGATAGGACCGAATGGGGAAACAGAGATTAACACTACGAATCTTTTAACAAGCGGAACAAGCAGCGGATTAATTCTTAGCGAAACAACAGTTGAGCTTTATGAAGGTCAGACTGTTATAATAGGAACAAAAACAGGATCAAGCTGGAACAACTATGTTGAATTTAATTTCGATATAGAGCTTGTAGGATAAAATGAAAAAAGGGCACTTCACATTTGAAGTGTCCTTTTTATAACGAATATACTTATTCGTAGTCTACAACGTCTACCCAGGAGAGGAGGAAATCGCGTTCTTCCTTTTTCTTTTTAACAGATTGGGAAGCGGCAACAATAGGCATCCATTTCTCAACGTATTGGCGGGCGGTATCGCTTTTTTGACAAAAGAGCTTTAAATATTTATCTGCTAAAGTCTTTTTGTTCTGCAAGCAGAATAAAAGATAAGTCCTTGCAGCATCGGCAGAGGCGTTGCCCTGAGTTGCATGAGCCCAGTCGATAATAAAAGCCTCACCGTTATCTTTTACTATTATATTTGAGGGGTTGAAATCTCCGTGGCAGACCTTGTTATGCTTGGGCATACCATTAAGCCTTGTATGGAGTTCATATTTGGTTGTTGCATCAAGCTCTGCTTCGTCAATCTTTCTGTTCATTTTGTCTTTAAGCTTGGTAAGCAGCGGAGAAACTTTTTCGTGAACAGATAGCTGGAGGTCAACGAAAAGGTTAAGATATTCATCTTCCTTTTCGGGGTTTTCTTCCATTAACTGCTCTAAGGTTTTACCTTCTATATAATCCATCTTTATTGCCCATTTGCTGTCAATTGTAGTAACCTCTAAAAGACGGGGAATATTAAGTCCTGTTTCTTCGGCGCGGGCGTGGTTAAGGGCTTCATTTAAAATAGGAGCTTTATCAGAATGGTGGAAAAGTTTTATACAGGTAGAGCTATCCTGATAAACTGTCTTTAAATCGTTCTCGGTTAGGATTTTCATAAGCTTTAGTTCCTTTCCTTTATTATTTTCCGTAGTAAGCATTGAGATACATTTGCTTGATTTCGCTCATTAAAGGGTAACGGGGGTTAGCGCCGGTACACTGATCGTCGAATGCTTGTTCTGTCATTTCATCGAGGCGCTCCAAGAAATCCTTTTCATCGGGAACATAGTCTTTAATTGTATCTTTAATACCGACCTTTGCTTTGAGTTCGTTTATCTTAGCGATAAGGTTTTCTACCTTTTCTTCATCGGTTTTTCCGTCTAAACCGAGATAGTCTGCTACCTCAGCGTAACGAGCGAGGGTATGGGGATGGTCATACTGCGAGAAGGTTCCCATCTTAACGGGCGCCTCAGAGGAGTTGAAACGGATTACCTCGTTTATCATAAGAGCATTTGCAACGCCATGGGGGAGATGATGAAAAGCGCCGAGCTTATGGGCCATAGAATGGCAAACACCTAAGAAGGCATTTGCGAAAGCCATACCTGCCATCGTTGCGGCATTAGCCATTTTTTCTCTGGCTTGGACATCAGTCGATCCGTTTTCATATGCTTTGGGGAGATATTCGAAGATAGTCTTTAAGGATTTGAGAGCCAAACCGTCTGTGTAATCGGTCGCCATCATAGAAGCATACGCTTCGAGAGCGTGGGTAACAGCGTCTATACCCGAAGCGGCAGTAAGTCCTTTAGGGGCGCTCATATGAAAATCGGTATCTATAATTGCCATATTGGGTAAAAGCTCATAATCTGCGAGAGGATATTTAACTCCCGAAGTTTCATCGGTTATAACCGCAAATGGGGTAACCTCGCTACCTGTTCCTGCAGAGGTAGGAACTGCGATAAAATAAGCCTTTTCGCCCATTTTCGGGAAGGTATATATACGCTTGCGGATATCTATAAAGCGCATTGCCATATCCATAAAATCGGATTCAGGATGCTCATATAGAACCCACATTATCTTTGCAGCGTCCATAGCCGAGCCGCCGCCTAAAGCAATTATAGTGTCAGGCTTAAAGGCGGTCATTTGAGCCGCGCCTTCTTTAGCTGAGGCGAGTGTCGGATCGGGAGCTACATTGAAAAATGTTGTATGGACTATGCCCATCTCATCGAGCTTATCCGTAATAGGTTTGGTATAGCCGTTTTCATAAAGAAAACTATCGGTTACGATAAAGGCTCTCTTTTTACCCATAACATTTTTAAGCTCGTCGAGGGCTACAGGCAAGCAGCCTTTCTTGATATATACCTTTTGGGGCGCTCTGAACCAAAGCATATTTTCCCTTCTTTCCGCTACTGTTTTAATATTAATAAGATGCTTAACTCCTACGTTTTCTGAAACAGAGTTTCCTCCCCAAGAGCCGCAACCGAGCGTTAAAGAGGGGGCAAGCTTGAAATTATAAAGGTCGCCGATGCCGCCGTGTGAAGAAGGAGTATTAACTAAGATTCGGCAGGTTTTCATTCGGGAAGCGAACAGGTCGATTTTAGCTTGTTCCGTAATTGCATTTAAATATACAGAAGATGTATGACCAAAGCCGCCGTCGGCAACGAGCTGCTCCGCTTTACTAAGCGCATCTTCAAAATTCTTCGCCTTATACATAGCGAGAACGGGGGAAAGCTTTTCGTGAGCAAATTCCTCCGAGATATCAACGCTTTCAACCTCGCCGATTAAGATTTTTGTTTCTTCGGGAACCGAAACTCCTGCGAGGGCGGCGATAGTATGAGCCTTTTGTCCTACTATTTTAGCATTGAGCGAACCGTTTATAAGAATTGTTTTTCTAACCTTTTCGGTTTCTTCCTCGTTCAGAAGATAGCAACCGCGCTTTTTGAACTCCGCTTTTACCTTGTCGTATATATTCTCCATAACGATAACCGACTGCTCGGAAGCACATATCATACCGTTATCAAAGGTTTTAGAATGAATAATAGAGTTTACAGCCAAAAGGATATCGGCAGTATCATCTATAATAGCGGGGGTATTTCCTGCGCCTACGCCGAGAGCTGGTTTTCCGCTTGAATAAGCAGCTTTAACCATTCCGGGACCGCCTGTAGCAAGGATGATATCCGATTCGCGCATTAAAAGATTTGTCATATCAAGGCTCGGAACATCTATCCAAGAAATAATTCCCTCGGGAGCACCCGCTTTAACCGCGGCATCAAGAACTATTTTAGCGGCTTCAATTGTAGAATTTTTTGCTCTCGGATGGGGGCTTATTATAATTCCGTTGCGCGTTTTAAGAGAAAGCAAGCATTTGAATATTGCGGTTGAGGTGGGGTTTGTAGTTGGGATTACTGCGCCTACAACGCCTATAGGCTCGGCAATTTTTTTAATACCATATGCCTTATCTTCTTCGATAACACCGCAGGTTTTGGTATCTTTATAAGCGTTATATATATATTCACTCGCATAGTGATTTTTAATAACCTTATCCTCAACAATTCCCATACCTGTTTCTTCTACGGCAAGCTTTGCCAAAGGAATTCTTGCCTTATCAGCAGCAGTTGCGGCGGCAAGGAAAATCTTATCTACTTGTTTCTGAGAAAAGGCGGCGAAAATGCGCTGAGCATCTCTTACCTTAACGATTTCTTTTTCCAGAGCTTCAACATCTGCAACAATCGCTCTTTCTTTCATTATTTTCACTCCTGTTAATATATCTTTGTTAATATATTAACAAGTGGACAGGCAGCTTGCAAGTATTTATTTCGCATAGCAGTATATCAAAAAAGATATACCACCGTTTCTAAAAGCTATAAACGGCGGTATATTAGTTAGCTTTGATATATCAAAAACAATATTCTTTGGCATCTTCTACCTTTTCGATAAAGCGCTTATCGAGAGGAGAAAGACGATAGGATTTTTTATATATAAGGTAATCAAGATAAACTCGGCTGTTATCTATACAAGGACGTTGAATAAGGCAGTGTCGCTTTAAAAGCTCTGCAGGTGCGGGGGAAACCCACATAAAGGTATCAGGCAGAGAAGAAAGAAGATCCAGCTCACTTGCTCTTTCATAAACGAATATTCGTTTTCTTACACCTGCGGTAAGCTCGGCTTTTTTCATTTCGCTTACCGAAAGCGCGGGAACAAAGGAATCGGGGTGAGAAATTTCTGTATAATCGGCGAGGTCTCGGGTTTCCAATATTTCTTTTTTCGCTAAGGGGCTATCCTCTGACATAATAACAACACAAGAAAAGCGGTTTATCTCGCGGAAGGTAAAATCTCTGTTTTCCAAAAGCTCTTCGAAATAATGGCGGAAGATATCCTGAAATCGGATTATTCCAAGCTTATAATCGGATTCAAGGATATTATTGATAGCGCGCATAGAGTTTGTTTCTTTATAATATATTTCAAAAGGGAAGGATTTATCTAAGCTTGCGATAAATTCACTGAATGCTGCCGAAATATAGCAGGCGCGAGGCACAGATACAGAAAATCGGCGTCCCTGAGAGCTTCCTTTTCCATAAATTGCAGTTACTTCGTCAATTTTCCCGCATATCTCCTCGGCATAGGATAAAAATTCCTCGCCATCGTGAGTTGGGATCATTCCTTTGGAAGTGCGTTTAAAAAGCTTAATCCCGACAGAGGTTTCAAGCTCCTTTAAAGCACGGCTTAAATTAGGCTGACTTATAAAAAGGTTTTCCGATGCACCCTTAACTGTTCCTGTTTTAGCTATTTCTAAAACATAGCGCAGATGATCAATATTCATTAAAACGACCTCCGAACCTATAGCTTGTTAATATTATACTTCTTTTTACAGAAAAGGACAAGTATGCGGAGCAGATTTTAAAACTCGATTGGTAAAATTACACAAAAACAAATCTATCGTTTGTGCAATATTACCATTATAGGCGGTGGCTATTTGTCATTTTGCCAACTTTAAAAGGGAAAAGATGCTTTTTTAATCCTTTTAACGACAAAAAACAACACCAGCCGAGGGAAAATATCCAAATTCTTAGGAGGTTTGTTATTGACAATTTACAAAAAATGATGAAACTTTGAAATTTCATCCTAAAAATTCCGATTTTTTTTGGCAAAAACGGTGTTAAAGTTAAAATAATATAAGTAAAAGTTAAAAATGTGCTTGATATAAATTGTGAAATGTTGTATGATTATACTAACTAAAAGTGTAGGATTGGATAATTCTGCGTTTTTGGAAGGAAACGGCAGTTTCCGAAAGATAAAAAACTATGCATAAAATTCAGTAGAGGTGGATTGGCAAATGAAGAAGAATCGAGTTTTCAGCGCAGTTTTAGCACTCGTTATGTTGTGCTCTGTTTTCTGTGTGAATTTCTCGGCAGAGGAAATAGGTGCCGCGGGCGAGGGTTCTGCAGATTCTGCAGGAACAAAGCTGATTTACGCATCGGATTCCTATCTGGAATACAGCACTAAATATGCTTCAGAGAACCGAGATGTAAGCGAAATCAAAATAAATGCCGGAGAATATCTGGCAGAGTAAGGTGTTGATGCTGTTTTAACAGAGGTTGACGGTGTTACAGGCTCCTTTGTACAGCAGAGCGCTTCAGGTTATATTGAATATACCTTTACCGTTCCTACTACCGGTCTTTATAATCTTTCCTTTGATTGTTATACAATTGATGGAAATGCGACCGATATTGAGCGCAAGGTTTATATTGACGGAGAGATTCCTTTTACCGAGGCTAACAATATCGTTTTCTCCCGTCTTTGGAAAAACAAAAATGATATAACAACATCTGCTAAAGGCGATGATGAAACTCCTAAGCAGGTTGAAATGCATCGTTTGGAAACCGTTTTTGCAAGAGATGTTTCCGATTTTTACGGTAATTTTGCTTTCTATCTTACCGAAGGCGAACACACATTGAAAATTGAGGCTGTTAAGGAGCCGATAGTTTTCGGTGATATTAAGTTTTTACCTATAGAAGAGCTTCAGACCTATGAGCAGTATTATAATTATTATACTTCTTTAGGATATGCTCCTGCTACAGGAATGACGGAGCCTATAAAGATTCAGGCTGAAACTCCCGATGCGAAGTCTTCTCCTGTTCTTTCTCCTAAGTACGACCGAAGCACACCTAATGTTGAGCCTTATGACGGTGCTCGTCTGAAACTCAATGTTATCGGTGAAGACAGCTTTTCTTCGGCAGGTCTTTGGACTGAATATGAAATTGAGAATATTCCTGCTGACGGACTTTATGTTTTAACCTTTAAATCAAAGCAGTCGGCAACGCGAGGCATTAATGTTGCGCGTCGTATTTATGTAAACGGCGAGGTTCCTTTTATTGAGGCAGATGCTTTTGAATTTGAATACTCCTCTACATATTATAATAAAACCCTTGGAAACGGGGAAACCCCCTACTATGTATTCCTTAAAGAGGGTACAAATATTATCAGAATCGAATCCTGCTTAGGCAGAGTTGCAGATGTTGTAAGCGAGGTTAACGAGGTTTTAACAGAGCTTAATGAGGCTTATCGTAAAATAATCGTTATAACAGGAACATCTCCTGACCCTTACCGCGACTATGAGCTTCAGGATAAGCTTCCCGAGGTTGTAGAACTCTTCGGACAGAAAGTAGAGCAGTTCAGATCTCTTCAGGAAAGGCTTATTGCAATAGCAGGAGAGAAGAGTGAATTTACTTCTTTGCTTTTAACATTCGAACGTCAGATGGAAAGAATGCATGAAAAACCCTATGAAATTCAGGACGAGGTAAACAACCTTTATAATAACTTAGCTTCATTGGGAACATGGATTACAAATATGCAGGAAATGGATATTTCCACAGACTATTTTATGATCCATACCGACGAAACCGCTCTTCCCAAGCCCGATGCTAATTTCTTCCAGAAGATAGCTCACGAATGGAGATGCTTTATCGCTTCCTTCTATAACGATTATTCTTCGATAGGTGATTCTGTTGATACCGGAAGAAGCATTACTGTTTGGATGAACGGCGGTAGAGACCAGGCTGAAATTTTAAAGAGAATGTCTAACTCTGAGTTTACTCCAGAAACAGGAATAAATGTAAACTTAAAGCTTACATCGGTTTCTCTTATTAACTCGATAGTTGCAGGTATTGCTCCCGATGTTGTTCTCGGCGGCGGTGATACCGTTAATATGGCGCTTAGAGGTGCGCTTTATGATCTTTCTTCGTTTGAAGATTTTTCAGAGGTTTCATCTTGGTATCCTAAGACTGCGCTTGTACCTTTGAGCTTTGAAGGAAAAACCTATGGTATTCCTACAACAGGACAGTTTGAGGTTCTTTTCTATCGTGCAGACGTATTAGAAGAACTCGGCGTTGGAGTTCCTGAGACATGGGACGATATATATGAGCTTCTTCCTATACTTTCCAGAAACAATATGGAATTCGGTATGGGAACGGATGTTGGCTCTGCAGGTTCGTTTGCAATGTTCTTATATCAGCAGGGCGGAACCTTCTATAATGAAGAGGGAACAAGAGCAATGTTTGATTCAGAAGTTGCAATTGCTTCTATGGAACAATGGTCAGAGTTTTATTCCAACTATGGCTTACCGCTTACCTTTAACGCGCTCAACCGTTTCCGTTCGGGCGAAATGCCGGTATTTATAGCAGACTATACAACCTACAGCCAGATAAGCATATTTGCTCCGCAGATTAAAGGTCTTTGGTCTTGGGCTTTAGTTCCCGGAACTGCTAAAGAGGACGGAAGCATTGATCATTCGGTTATGTTAAGCGTTAACGCTAACGAAATTCCTGCTCTTGCCGAAGAGAGAGGAACGCTCGATGATGCTTGGACATTCCTTAAATGGTTCTGTGGCGCTGATGCACAGGTTGAATATGCAAGAGAGCTTGAAAACCTGCTCGGTCCTTCCGGTCGTTATTATCCGATTAACTTAGATGCTCTCGCTCAGATGCCTTGGTCAACAAGCGAATATGAGCTTCTTTCTAAGCAGCTTGACTGGGCAAAAACGGTTCCTGCAGTTCCCGGTTCTTATTACATAACACGTTATCTTAACAATGCGTTCCGTACTTCCATAAACGAAGGAACTGAAATCAGAGAGCTTTTGGTTGATTATACCAAAGATATCAATAAAGAAATTACACGCAAGCGCGAAGAATTCGGACTTGCAACATATCAGGAATAGGAGGGGGAAAATAAATGTCAACTATAGCAAAGACAAAAACAAACAAGGCAGTTAAGCCGAAGAAGAAAAAGACAGCGGCTTATCTTGCGAAGCAGAACAAGGTTGCATACTTTTTCGCTGCCCCTTACTTTATCTTGTTCTTCGTTTTCACCGTTTTACCCGTTTTAGTTGCGGTTGTTTTAAGCTTTACATATTTTAATATGTTAGAATGGCCTACATTTGTAGGTATTGATAACTACATAAACCTAATATTTAATGACGACTTGTTTATAACTGCGGTTAAAAACACATTCGTTTATGCGGTTTGTGTAGGTCCTGTAGGATATATGCTGGCATTTTTGGTTGCTTGGTTTATAAATGAGATTACTCCGAAGATAAGAGCAATTATTATTCTTCTTTTCTATGCGCCTGCAATCAGCGGTAACGCGGCATTTATCTGGACGCTCCTTTTCTCGTCCGACTCATACGGATATTTGAACGGTATCTTTATGTATCTCGGTTTTATCGATGAGCCTATAACCTGGCTTGAAAATACAACATATATTATGCCGGTTGTTATTATTGTTGCCCTTTGGGGTTCGCTTGGAACGAGCTTCTTATCCTTCGTTGCAGGTCTTCAGGGATGCGATCGCTCGCTTTATGAAGCAGCAGCGGTTGACGGTATTAAAAACCGTTGGCAGGAGTTATGGTATGTAACTTTACCTAGCATGAAGCCTCAGCTTATGTTCGGTGCGGTTCTTACAATTTCCGGAGCATTAGGCGTTGGAGCTTCTCTGGCAGGTAACCCGTCGGTTGAATACGCGGCATACTTTATTTCAATGCATATGGGATCTTATGCTTCTGAGCGTTATGAAATGGGTTATGCTTGTGCAATAGCAACAATGATGTTCTTAATCATGATCATATGTAATCAGCTCTTCAGAAAAATTCTGAATAAGATTGGTTCGTAATGAAGTTTTCGAAAATGAAAAGAATGAAGAGGTGTGATTATGAAGCAGAATGATGCTGTAAAAAATAAACATTTAAAGGTTAAGACAAAGCGTCTTAACCGTTCAAAAGCCGGAGATGTCGGAATAGATATAATGCTTATATTGTTGGCGGCTTTCATGGTGTTGCCGATGGTTTATGTTATCGGAAACTCCTTTAAGTCTTTCGATGAGCTTTTCGTATTCCCTCCGAGATTTATCCCTTTAAACCCTACAACCGCTAACTATCTTGATTTATTTACGGTTCTTTCCACATCGTGGGTGCCGATTTCGAGATATCTTTTTAATACAGTATTTGTAACTGTTGTAGGCGGTATCGCGCATATCTTTATTTCGTCGCTTGCGGCATATGCGCTTTGTAAATTCAACTTCCCCGGAAAAAACGTTATGTTCCAGACGGTTGTTTTATCGCTTATGTTCTCTGCAACCGTTACACAAATACCGAGTTTCTTAATTATTGCAAAACTCGGAATCTTGGATACTCCATGGTCGCTTATATTACCGGCTATTCAGTCAAGTTTAGGTCTTTACCTTATGAAGCAGTTTATGGAGCAGCTTATCCATGATAGCCTTTTGGAGGCTGCTCGTATAGACGGTGCCGGAGAAATAAGAATATTCGGACAGATAGTTATGCCGCTTGTTAAACCCGCTTGGTTAACCCTTATGATATTAACCATTCAGAGCCTTTGGAACTCTACAGGCGCAGGCTACATATTCAGCGAAGAAATCAAGATGCTGCCTACCGCATTAAGCCAGATTACTGCAACAGGTATTGCCCGTGCAGGTGTATCAGCAGCGATTACAGTTATTATGATGTTAGTTCCGATTCTGACATTTGTATTCTCGCAGAGCCAGATGATAGAAACGATGGCAACATCAGGTATGAAAGACTAAGAATAGGAGGATAAACAGATGAAAAAGAAATTTAGAATTATCGTTTCCCTTATTTTATCGACAATCCTTCTTTCTTCGGTTTTTGCAAGTGCAAAATCGTATACCTATAATTATAAAAAGGAAGCAGTTTTAACACCTGAGGCGGTTACCGTCGCAGCGTTGGTTGACGATGAATATGCAGGATGGGGAACCCTTTCCGGTCCGGAGGATATTCAGATTTCTGAGTCCGGAGAGGTTTATATCGCAGATACTCTCAATGCGAGAATAGTTCATCTCGATAAGAATTATCACTTTGTTGAAGAGATCAAAAGCGTTATAAATGAAGCCGGCGAGGAAATAGCCTTAAAAAATCCAAAAGGCGTTTTTTGCCATGAAGAATTTGGCGAAGTTTATATTGCTGATACGAGCGCAAACTGCGTTTATGTTATTGGCAAAGACAGAGTTATAAAAAGAATTTTAACAGCAACAAGCAAAGAAACCTTTAAGGATAATTTCGTATTTCTTCCTGAAAAGGTCGGAGTTGACTATGCAGGCCGCGTTTTCATCGTAGCCGAGAACGTTTTCGACGGACTTATGGAGTTTGATATTCAGGGACACTTCGTAGGATATGCCGGCGCAAACAAGGTAACTCCTTCTTTAAGAGATATGTTTTACCGCTTGATTGCAACAGAGGAATCCCGCTCTGCTATGCAGAAGCTTATCCCTGTTGAGTTCGATAATATTGATGTTGATAGCAACGGATTTATTTATACCGTTACAAAAATCGTTAGCCAATACGATCCAGCAGGTGATAACCCCATAAGAAAACAGACTGTTAAGGGTATTAATATTCTTCGTTCAGGCGACCTTGGCGTTCCGATAGGAGATTTTAACTATCCCTTTAGCGATTCTTTGATAACAGGTCCTTCTGCTTTCGTTGATATCAGTGTTAACAACGAATATGGATACAGCGTTATTGATAGCAAGAGAAACCGTGTATTTGTTTATAATGATGCGGGAGAAATCCTTTTCGTGTTCGGCGGAAAGGGAGAAACAAAGGGTTATTTCTCAGAGCCGATAGCTATTGAATCATATGGCAATCGTATTTTAGTTCTTGACAGAAATGCTGAAACGATTACAGTTTTTGAATTTACTGATTATGGTAAATTGATAATTGATGCAGAAAATGCTTATCTCGATGGCGAATATGATACTTCCATAGAGAAGTGGCAGCAGGTTTTGAAGATGAACTCAGGTCTTGATATAGCTTATGTAGGAATTGGAAAAAACCTTATTGTTAAGAGCGAATATAAAGAGGCTATGGAATATTTAAAAACCGGTGGGGAAACCACCTATTATTCCAAAGCATTTTCAGCTTACAGAAAAGATCTTATCGGAACCTATATTTATTGGATTTTAGCAGTTGTTTTAGTTTTGGTTATCCTTATAGCTCTTTATCTCAAGTTTTTACATAAAAAGGTTAAAGAAAAAAATCCTTTCAAGGATAAGGATTGGTATAATGGCCTTAAATTCAGCAAATATATTATGTTCCATCCGTTTGACGGATTCTGGGATATGCAGCATGAGAAAAAAGGACATATGAGCTCTGCGTTTATAATTTACGGAGCGCTCGCGGCAGTTATGATTCTCAAAGAGCAGTTTACAGGCTTTGCATTCGGCGGAACAGGCAGATTTAACCTTATAGCAGTTATTGGAATGGTTGTTTTGCCGGTGTTCTTATGGTGCTTATGTAACTGGTCGGTTACAACGCTTTTCGACGGCGACGGTAGCCCGAAGGCAATTATAATGGCAACCGCTTATGCGCTTGTTCCTTATACTATCTGCCAGATACCGATTATTATTTTAACAAATCTTCTTTCCGCTCAAGAGGCTTCCATCATAACAGTACTTAATATAGTTGCATTAGCTTGGAGTGCTTTCTTAATATTCTGCGGAATGCTTACAATACATCAGTATAACGGCGGACAGACAATTCTTACAATTATCGTAACTGTTGTCGGAATGTTCTTGGTATTATTCTTAGTTGTATTGTTATATAACCTTTTACAGCAGTTGATTATTTTCGTAATCTCGATATATAACGAGATTGTTATAAGAATGTGAGGTGAGTCTTGTGTCAAAAACGAAGAAAAGAATTATAGCATTAGTCGTTGTAATTGTAGTTTTAGCAGGACTCATTACAGGAATGTTTGCGGGAATGAGTCTGAAGGCTTCTGCAAAGGGAAACCTTTTCGGAACTCCCGGAGAGCTTTCTCCTACAGTTGTTCGTGAGTTTACAGAAGACGAAGCAGCTCCTGAAGGCTTTGTTTTAGCATACAGAGAGGGTAACCTTTCGATGTATGTAAATAAGACTAACTGTAATGTTGCAATAGGCGATAGCGCAACAGGAAAGATTTGGTCTACAATGCCTTTAAAAGAAGATACATCTGCATTTGGAGATGTTAAAAACCGTATGTCCTCGCAGCTTTATTTGCAGTATTACAATAAGGATAGCGAAGTTTTCTATATGGACAGCTATTCATATGCTGTTAAGGGCGAACAATTTGAAATTGAGCCGATTGAAAAGGGAATTCGCATTACCTATACTATCGGTAAGAAAACAATAACAAAGGATATGCTTCCTGTTGCTATAAATAAGAATCGCTTTGAGGATATTGTTCTTAAAAACCTTGAGGGCAACGACAAAGCTAAAGAAACCCTTTTAAGTCAGTATACTTTAACTAAAATTTCTGATTTAGGCGAGCTTTTGCAGCAGGTTTATATAGACCGCTATCCTACATTGGATGTTAATAAAGAATATTATCTTTTAAACAACCTTTGTCCGGTTTATATGTATGAGCCTCTTTACAACAGTCTCTTTATGGATGCCGGATATACAATGGACGATTTCAACAAGGACAATGAGGAAAACGGCATTGAGGTTGAAATAAATGAGCCTGTACAGTTTGTTGTTCCTATAGAATTCGAAATTGATGGCGGAGATTTTCTCTCCCGTGTTATAACATCTAAGATAACAGGACCGAGCAGCTATACTCTTACTCATATTACCTTAAATGAGTTTTTTGGCGCAGGTTCGACCGAAGATCAGGGATATATGCTTATGCCTGACGGAAGCGGATCAATTATTAATTTCAATAACGGCAAAACAAGTACAACTATTTATAATCTCCCTGTTTACAGCAAGGACGCCAGCTATAAGACAAGCGAAGGCTCTGATGAAGAACCGGCTACAGTTTTAGCTCCGATATTTGGAATTAAAAACAATGATGCCGCATTCTTGGCAGTTATAGAAGAGGGCGATACCCACGCTACTATTTGCGCAGAGATTTCGGGTAAGACACATTCCTTTAATCAGGTTTATGCTCGATTTAATGTTCGCCCTGTAGATACAATGTCGGTTTCTACCAATAAAGGTATGAAATATAACAACCGTTATCAAGGCAATGCATATCAAGGCGATTGTACGATAAGATATCTCTTTACTGAATCAGAGTCTGCAGATTATGTAGGCATGGCGAAAGAATATAAGAAATATCTTACTGACAATGGAGAGTTAGTTAATAAAGATACATCTACAGTTCCCTTTATAACAGAGCTTTTAGGGCAGACAAAGGTCCAGAAAAGCTTCTTAGGTGTTCCCGTTACAACTCAAGAAGCACTTACTACTTTTGAGGAAGCTGAGATTATTGCAAACCTTTTATATGAAAAAGGCATTAAAAACGGAGCTATAAAATATTCCTCTTGGATATCCGGATCAGGACTTTATTCTTCGGCAGCAAGCGAGGCTTCGCTTTCAGGTAAGCTCGGAGGAAAAAAAGATTTGCTTGATTTAAGCACAAATCTATCAGCTATAGGCTCTTCCGTTTATCTTAATGCGCCGATATCCAATGTTTATGATTCGGCTCCTAATTTCAATCAGTGGTCATATGCAAACCGACTAACATATAACCAGATTTCCAATCAGCGCTTCTATGATGTTGCAACCTATCAGCAGGTAAGAAGCAAATATTATACAATCAGCGCTCGATACCTCCGTTCTTACATAGAGAAGTATTTAAACAGAGTAGAAAAAACTCAAATCTCAAACCTTTGGTTTGATGATTTGGCAGCTGATCTTAACTCCGATTTCCGCAAAAACAATGTTGTTGACAGACAGGTGGCAAAAGATTATATTGTTGAATCGTTAGCTTATCTTTCTTCCAATTCCGATAGCATCGGACTTGACAGCCCTAATGTTTATGCATGGAAATATGCTGATAAGATAGTTAATCTCCCACTTACCACTTCCGGTAACCGTATGACAGATGAAGAAGTTCCTTTCTTCCCGATAGTTCTTTCCGGTTCGGTTTCTTATACTGGCAGAGTTATCAATACCTCCGGTCAGGATCGTACAGAAATGCTTAAGGCTTTAGAAACAGGTGCAGGACTTTATTTCAAATGGATATATTCCGATAATACGGAAGTTATGGATATGGAAGGCGAAGAGCCGTTAGAGCTTTATTCTCTCTATTACGGCGACTGGGTCGATACAGCTGCTGATTATTACAAGCAGCTTACCGAAAAGGCAGAAGGCCTTATAGGAACTGAAATTACGGCGCACGAAAAGCTTCAGTATAATGTTTATAAAACAACATATGAAGGCGGAATTGTTATAGTTAACTATAATGATTATGAAGTTACCATCGGCGATGTTACGGTTGGAGCTAAGGATTTCGAGGTGATAAAATGAAAAAAGATAAAAAAGAACTTGCAAAATTAAAAGAATCTACTTATTTTCATAAAGGTCATCTCTCCCTTATGGGGAAAAGGGCGGTTTCGGGATATCTCTTCATTCTTCCCTTTTTAATAGGTCTTATAGGAATTTTTATTCCGTCGATTATTGATGCATTTATTTACAGTACGCATGAGATAACAAATACTCCTACGGGCTATGAGCTTACATATGTAGGAATGGATATTTTTGCAAATATCAGAAAAGAAGGTTGGTTCCTTTGGGAACTGCAGCGTACTGTTACAAAGATGCTTTATAACATTCCGCTTATCATATTCTTCTCATTCTTTATGGCGTTGCTTTTAAATCAGAAGTTTAAGGGCAGAACAGCGGCAAGAGCAATTCTCTTCTTACCTGTAATTATTGCATCGGGTTGTATTATACAGGTTGAAAACTCCAATGCTTTGGCAGGCCTTATGGAAGCAGGAGATACAGTTGATGCTATTAACAGCATGGATATAACGACTTTCCTTATAGGAATAGGTCTTTCGCCTTCTATCTGCGAGACCATATCTACTGTAATGACAAATATTTATGCGATTATAAGCCAGTCGGGAGTTCAGATTTTGATATTCCTTTCTGCTTTGCAGACTATCTCTCCCTCGCTTTATGAAGCATCATCTATTGAGGGCGCAACCGGTTGGGAAAACTTCTGGAAGATAACCTTCCCGATGCTATCGCCCTACATTCTTACAAATGCCGTTTATACCATTATAGATGCGGCAACCTCTCATACATCAACCTTTATGAATGTTATCGACTCGGTTAACAATCAGTCTATATACGGTATGGAAACTGCAATCGCGTTCTCGCTTATATTCTTTGCGGTAATTGCGGCTATATTGGGACTTTTTGTACTCTTGATTTCAAGACTTGTATTCTACTATGACTAAGGAGGTGAGGATCTGATGATAAAATATCTTGAAAAGTTTAAAAAGCAGCCTTTGACTGACGACGAAGAATATAACGCCTATGTCAGGAAGAAAAAACTTAAGGCTAAGACCTTAGATATCGGTATTAAAATTTTCCGCGCGATCCTCATCATAGGAATTTGCTATTACATACTTTATCCTTTGATAGCAAAGCTTTTCTCCTCCTTTATGGCAGAGATTGATGTTTATGATACAACTGTTGGTATGATCCCCAGAAACTGGACCTTGATAAACTACGAGAGAGCTTGGAAAGGATTAAACTATCTTAAGAGCTTCTTCTCAACACTGGGACTTACAATTTTAAATACGGTTTGTCAGATCGCAGCCTGCACACTTGTAGGATACGGATTTGCCCGTTTTAAGTTCCCCTTAAAGGGCCTTTTATTCGGAATGGTTATATTTACTCTTTTAGTACCTCCGACAACAATTATTATTCCGACCTATCTTAACTTCCGTTTCTTTGATATATTCGGAATAATCGGCTTGTTTAACGGCGGCTTAGGAATTAACCTTACGGATTCTATATGGTCATTCGTTGTAATGGGAGTTACATGCATGGGCTTTAAAAACGGACTTTATATCTTTATGGTTCGTCAGTTCTTCCGCGGAGTTCCCAAAGAGCTCGAGGAAGCAGCTCTTATCGACGGAGCAAACCATTTAAGAACCTTCTGGTCGGTTATGCTTCCCAGCGCGAAGCCTATTTTAACCGTTGTTTCGATGTTCTCCATCGTTTGGTCCTGGACAGATACATTCTATCAGGAATGGTTCTTAAAGACTGCAGACCTTCTTGCAAATAAGCTTACGGTTTTAGCCTCAACGGTTGCTAACGAAGTTTTAGGTGGAAGCAACACATTTGATGATGCTTATGCAAACATTATAAAGAGCAGCGGTATTATCTTAGTTATCCTACCTCTGATTATCTTCTACATATTTGCTCAAAAGCAGTTTGTTGAGGGCATTGAACGAAGCGGTATCGTTGGATAATATAACAACAATAAAAACCTCTTGGAAATTTCCAAGAGGTTTTTTGCATAGAGCCTATTTATTCTTTTTGCGCCCAGAGATTATAAGATAACCTGCGAGAAAAACAGAAGAAACAATGGTTATTATAATTCCTGTTTTTAATCCTGAAGGGTAGAATCTGAATTCTATCGTATTATCTCCGGCGGGGGCATAAACTGCCATAAAACCTCCGTTAACCTTTTCTATGGGTGTTTCTGTGCCGTTTACATATGCTTTGAAGCCTTTATCATAAGGAACACTATAAAATACGAGATTGCCCTTATTAAGCTCTATCTTAGAGGTAAAGCCGTTATTTTCCCATTTGAAATAATATCCGGCAGTTTTTCGGAGCATTTTAGCATCATTTATTGTAGTAGTAAGACCTATATTACTGTTGTACTTTAAAACAGGCTCTATATCAAGCTTTGAAAGCGAAGCGGAATATTTTTCTATCTGCTCTTCATTTAAAAGCAGAGCTTTTAAAAATAATCGGGACAAAGGTAGATTGTCTGCCGCGGCAAGGTCTTCTTTGGTCATATATTTTGAGAAGGTAAATCCCATAGGAATATAATAATCATTTTCATAAACTCTAAATCCATTATAGTCGCCTACATAATTAAAGCCAGGCATCATACAATCTTCGCCTTGGTCGTAAAAGGCATATTTAACCGAGAAGAGATATCTTAAAGAGAAATAGCCTTCGCCGAGAAGTGTTGCTACATATCTGTTGTATTTAATGTTCTGATAAAAGGAAACCTCACCGGAGCTTATTGTACTGTTAAAGGTTGCCATTGATGGTTTTCTCCACCACATATGAGCGTTATAATGGATATAGGTTGTATCAATTCGGTAAGCATCATCGGCGTCATAATCGAAAAGGTCGCAGCCGTCGATAAAGCTTTCTTTGTATATTTCTCTGTCAGGATAGGCATAGGAAAGGGTTGTTATATTAACTGTTCCGACTGTAAGAATTATAATGACAGATGAAATTAAAAGAAGCTGTCTTCGCAAATTGTGATTAAAGCTTATTTTAATTAAAACAAACAAAAGAGCCTGACCAACAAGGGCAGAGAGGATATAAAAGATGGTATAAGGGATATCTTCATTAACCGAAATAAATGGAACTAATTTTCCGCTTTCAAGCTTGACTGGTATTAAAAGAAAGGCGACGGCAGAAAAAAGAGTTATAAAAAAGGTAATAACCGAAGAACGGGATAATGGTTTAGGATCCTCTTCGCTGTCTTCCAGAACTTTTGCAACGCTTAAGCTTAACAAAAGAGAGGGGAAATAGAACCAGCGAGCATAGTATTCAGCGTTAAGCGCTGAAAAAATGCTGTTAAGAAGAGGTATAAACATAAACACAAGGAGAACAGGGAAGATTATCTTCAGAAAGCTTTTGCCTTTTTTATAATAAAGAGATATAGCGGGAGCTATTGAGAAAAGCGGGATATAAAGGGCGGGACTTGTCCAACAAACACCTGCACCTTTATAAAAGAATGGCTCTATATGAGGTGTTCCCGATGGAAAAAGAAAAGCTCTTATTATTTCGAGATATCTGACGGGCTGAGAAAAGATAAGCATATCAAGTCCCGAAATAGTATTATCAACCCTATTATGAGAGATTAGAGATAAAACGGCAGGGAGGACCAAAACTGCTGAAAGAGAAAAGCCGAGAACAGCTTCTATAGCAAGTCTTACAAATCGGGACTTATTAAGTTTATAATCACCCGAAATGATTTTAATAGTAAAATAAATAATGCAGAAGACAACGCTTCCTACAAAGAAGACATAGTTTACTAAAGCATTTAAAAATACTGCTAATGCGAAAAGACCTCGGTTTTTATCCTTCATAGCTCTATCGAGCGCGAATAGCAGCAGCGGTGCTACAACGCAAACATCTTCAAAATGATTATAGAAGATATTAAAAAGCTGATAACCCGAAAAGGCATAAAGCAAGGAGGCGAGTACAGCATAGCTTTGGTTTTTAACATATTCTTTTATATAAAGACAAGCTGTTAAAGCGGAAAGAGAAAACTTTAAAATTAAAAGCGGACCTAAAAGATATGGCAAAAAAGATGTTGGGAAAGGCAGCGTTATTAAAAAGAATGGAGAGCCTAATGTATAAAACGAATAGGAGCCGATAAGACTTGAGCCAAGGCCTGTAAGATAGGAATAAAGGCTTCCTGAGCGGATAGCTTCATGGCAAAGGGTATAAAATGGGTTTTGCTGGGTTGAAAAATCATTTGTTAAATATAAAATCCCGTTGCCCCTTATTATAGCGGGTATTATAAGAGCGGAGCTTATAATTAAAGCTAATATAAAGGAGGTAAGAATACTATTTTGTTTCTTTGACTTTAGCATTTGTCCTCCTTTTTCTGCATATAAACATGTATGCGGCTAAAACTGCAACTGAAACGACAGAAATCATAATTCCTGCTTTTAAACCTACGGGGGTATATTTGAATTCTATTTTGTTTTCTCCTGCTTGTACCTTAACTGCAGAAAATCCTACCGTTACTTTTTCTATATCTGTTTCTTTTCCGTTTACATAAGCCTTAAAGCCCTCATCAAAGGGAACCGAGAAGAAAATAAGGGTATCTTCTTTAGCAAGGAATTCGGCTTCAAAGCCTCGTTTAGTTTCTGAAAAGTCGGTTGCCGCCGAATTTTTGAGCATATCGCAGTCCTTTTGGAAATTCTCATAGCTCCATATTATATTATCCGTATTAAGATGGGTGAAAAACGAGCCATATTGTTCTATTTGTTCATCTGAAAGAACTATAGCTTTGGTTAAAACCCTTTCCCTGTAGGTTTCGCTGAGCTTATAATATTCGTCCTCGGAGATATAGCTTTTATAAGCAAAGCCCATAGGAATAAAATTATCGTTTTGATAAACATAATATCCGTTTTGAGTTCCTATAAAGCTAAATCCCTTGGTTTCGGGGGTTTCACCTTTGTCGACCTTAGAGAAAATATATTTGGTTGAGAGGAAGGCTCTGAGGGTATATAAATCAAAATCGGGTTTAGAGGATACATCTCTTTTAACTCCTATTGTAGGATAGAATTCCATAATAGAAGAGGAGATACAACTATGGAAGAAGCGAATACTTCTTCTGCCCCAGAAAAGAGGGGTGTTATCCATACCCTCGAATTCATCAACTCTGTAAAACTCATCTTCATCACCGAGAACTATTTCATCGCCTTTATTTATAAGCTGATTTAATATAAAGCTATCGTCGTATGAATGGGTTTTTCCTAAGGTTATGAAAAGGATGGAATAGCAAAGTGTCATAAGGCAAACGGCTAAAGCAGAAGCTCTTATAAATTTTTCCTTTTCTTTTCCGTAAAAACGGATAAGAAGGGTTAGAAGAAGCAAGGAAAGAAGCG
Organism: Oscillospiraceae bacterium; assembly: GCA_018110785.1. Taxonomy (GTDB): domain Bacteria; phylum Bacillota; class Clostridia; order Oscillospirales; family JAGBHD01; genus RGIG9114. The sequence goes on along the minus strand of JAGBHD010000051.1, from coordinate 9,268 downwards.
CGAAGGCAACATATACCCAAAGCCTTTCAGGGTAAGGCGGGAGAGAAAACCACTTTAAAACGCCCTCATCATTTTTTGCGGGAATGATTCCGATAACCGAGAAGGTTATAGTTATGCCTGCGGTAAAGGTAATAGAGCGGGTTAAATTTATATGGTTGCTATCAAGAGATAGGGTAGTTGCTAAAGAAAGCATCAAGATAAGCATATAAAACCAGCGGGCATAGTATGACGCATTAAAGGCATAAAATGCACTGTTTAAAATAGGAATTAAGGACATAACAAAGAGAATGCTGCAAAGGCGAGTTAGCCAATGTCTTCTTCTTCGGCTGAAAAATGCCAACGCACCCGATACTGAGAAAAGGGGCAAATAGGCGGAAAGCGAAGCCCATTTTGCATTTGCTTCGGGGAAAAAGTTGGGCCTTGAGGGCAGTTCAGGCGGGAAAAAGAAGCTTTGTATAATAGCGCCGTAACGCTGAGGGTAATTATAAATAAGGGCGCTCATACCTGTATATAAATCGCTGACTCGAGGATTGGAAACAACGTATGCTACGCTCGGTAATAATATAACTGCCGAAAGGGTTACGCCGAGAACTGTTTCCAATGCGAGGGATAAGAATGTTTTGAAATTAAAGCTTTCTTTCCAGACACCTGAAAGCAAGCGAACTAAGAAATATATTATTAAAAATACGGCTTGTCCAAAGAAGAAAAAGTAGTTTACAGAAGCCATTAGAGCTATCGCGAGGGCAAAAACTCCCTTTCTGCGATTTTCGATAAGCTCTTCAAGTGCTATCAAGAGAAGCGGGAAAAAGGCTGTAACATCATTGAAATGATTAAAGAAGATGTTATATATATTAAAGCCCGAAAAAGCATAAAGCAGAGCGCCTACAACGGCGGCATCTGAATTTTTAGTAAAGCGTTTTAAAAATCCATAGCTTGTAGTAGCGGCGGTGGCGAATTTCAATATATATAATGGTGCCATTAAATAAGGAGTAAAAGAGGCGGGGAAAAGGCAGGCTAGATAGAAAAAGGGCGAGCCTAAAAGATAAAAGCTGTATGACGGCAAAAAGCCGCTTCCAAGATCGGTTTTGAAGCTATAGAATATGTTTCCGCTGCGAATAGCCTCAACAGCTGTTTGATAAAAAGGAATTTGCTGAACATTATAGTCCCCATAGAAAAGGAAGATGCCTTTATCATATATCAAAAAGGGGAGAAAGATTAAAAAAGATACTGCGGCAGATAGAAGAAAAACATCTCTGTAGCGCCGATCCTTTTTCAAAAGCATAAAAAATCCTCCTTTTATTTGGGTTTATAATAAACATTTTAACATATATATAAAGAATTTAAAAGAGTAATATCGAAAAACTTGAAAAGAAAGCCAATGCGTGGTAAAATAACAAAGACGGGAGGAGAAAAAATGGATGTTCGCTATAAAATAATTATAAGCTTAGCGGTTTTGCTGGCGCTTTTTGCAGGCGGGCTTTACGGCGCGGTTTATATTAAAGATTATAATTCGCTCTCAGAGGAGGCAGCGCTTTACGGAATTTCTCCCAGTGGGCTTTCCAAAAAGGAGCTTGAAACAGAAATTGAAAACAAGAAACAAGCAATAGAAGCTGATAACGAGCTTAAAAGGCTTCAAAATAAAGCATCGGAATATGGCTTAAGCTATGAAGGCCTTTACATTGATGAGCTTGAGGCGCTGATTTTAGAATACGAATCCAACAGAGTATCTATACGGGGAAGAATATTTTCTATAGTAGTAAGCGCAGACGGGAAAAGCAGAACATGGACAGTTATCGGAGAAAAAACCGCATATATGGATTATTCTGAGGCAGAGGTTATTGTAAATTCCGAAACCAGAATATATAAGGGCGGAGAACTGGTAGCTTTTGATAAGGTGAATGAGAGTACCGAGGTTGAAATTGTTTTTTCAGGTTTTGTTGACAAAAATGCAACGCCTGTCCTTGCTTTCGGTGGAAATGTTGAAATTGTTGAATAATTTATGAAATTTTAAGCCGCGCAGCAAAAAAATGCTGCGCGGCTCTTGCTATTGACGAAAAGAATGTGTATAATATAAATTGGATATTTTTGAGAGGTAGCAAAACTGCCTCGTTTAATAAAAAGACCTTTTAAGGTCAGAAGGGGAGTTAAATCTTAATGAATACGGAAAAGAAAACGCTTTCCGCGGCACAGCGACTTACAGCGCTTTTTGATGAAAATAGTTTTACAGAGCTTTTTTTAAGCGCTAAATCGTCGGTTATTGTCGGAAAGGGAACTGTTCTCGGAAAAACAGTTTATGCTTTCTCTCAGAACGCAGAAAACCAAAATGGTGCTATCGGAAAGGGTAGCTATGAAAAAATAAAAGCCCTTTATGATTTAGCCTATAAAACAGGAGATCCTGTTGTTGGAATTTATGATAGCTTTGGCGCTAAGGTAGAAGAAACCGAAGAATCGCTCAGAGCTATGGCAGAAATTTATAAAAAGATAGGAAGCCTTTCGGGTGTTATACCGCAGATTGCTTTAGTTTCAGGTAGCTGTATGGGCAGTATGGCAATTGCGGCTTTCTCCGCTGATTTGGTTGTAGCGGTTAAAGGCTCTGATCTTTATGAGAAAGAGGTTTCGTATAAGGCTGAAACCGAAGAGGAAGCGATAGAAACTGTCAGAAGTATTTTAGATAAGCTTCCCAGTAATAATCTTTCTGACGGGGATATTTTTGAATGGACAGATAAGGCTTTTTCCGCAACCGATAATGCGGCAGATTATATGTCCTTAATAGCAGATGAGTTCAGCAGTACTCCGCTTTATGCTGACTGCGGCGTTTCGGCTGATTTTTGTACGATAAAGGGAACCCCCGCTATGCTTTTGGGGCTTTTTGGAGATATCAGCGCAAAAGCGGCTAATATTTACAGTCGTTTGATTCGTCTTGCTGATGCTTATTCTCTACCTATAGTAACCTTAGTTTCCGAAGCATTAGCAGAGGAAGATAATATGCAGATTTATGCAGACCTTTATAAAACAATATCTTCGGCAACCTGCCCTTCTGTAAGCGTAGTTTTAGATAAGGCTTATGGCTCTGTTCTTTCGGGATATGTTCTTTCGGGCTCTGATTTTACTATCGCTCTTTCTTCTGCAGTTATCAGCGCGGCTAAGCCTGAAGCGGCAGCTTATCTTATCTACTCTGATGAGTTGGAAGGAGATAGCGAGGATGAGGCTTTGCGGGCGGCTACAGAGAAATATATCGCAGAATATGCTTCTGCTGAGAAAATGTGTGAAAACGGACTTATTTCTTTTGTTACCGATGCCGCTTCTTTGAAAATGAAGCTTGCGGATTACCTCGAAGTTCTCGCGGCTAAAAAAGAAACAACGCTTCCCAAGAAGCATTCTATATAATTAAAGGAGATTATTGAGATGAAGAAATATAATGTTACGGTAAACGGAATTACCTATGAAGTTGAAATCGAAGAAAGCGGCGTTGCAGCTTCGGCTCCCGCAGCGTCTGTAGCAACACCCGCGTCGGTTCCTGCTCCTGCACCTGCAGCAGCACCGGCTCCCGCTCCCGAAGCAGCTCCTGCACCTGCTCCTGCCGGAACTAAAGGCTCTATCAGCGTTTTAGCCCCTATGAACGGAACTATTCTTGCTGTTAAGGTTAACCCCGGCGATTCGGTTAAAAAAGGTGATGCTGTTGTTATTTTGGAGTCTATGAAGATGGAAAACGATATTCCCGCTCCTGAGGATGGCGTAGTTGCCTCTGTTGAGGTAAAAAAAGGCGATGTTGTGAACGCTGATGCTGTTCTCGTAACGCTTGCTTAAATTCTGAAAGGAGCCTTATAGAAATGGCAAAGGTTAAAATTACGGAAACTTTAATCAGAGATGCTAATCAGTCTTTGATTGCTACCAGAATGCCGATGGAGGATATTCTTCCTGTTCTGAAAAGTATGGACGAGGTTGGATACCATTCGGCAGAGGTTTGGGGCGGCGCAACCTTCGATTCTTGTTTGCGCTTTTTGAATGAAGACCCTTGGGAAAGACTCAGAATTATCAGAGAAAATATGCCTAATACCAAGCTTCAGATGCTTTTCCGCGGACAGAATATGCTTGGATATCGCCATTATGCAGATGATGTTGTTGAGTATTTTGTTAAAAAATCGGTTGATAATGGTATTGACATTTTGCGCGTATTTGATGCGCTAAACGATATCCGCAATCTGAAAACAGCTATCTCGGCAACTAAGAAGGTAGGCGCTCATTTACAGGCTTGTCTTTCCTATACAACGGGAGAGGTTTTCACCTTAGAATACTATACAAACTATGCTAAGCAGCTCGAAAATGAGGGCGCAGATTCTATATGCATTAAGGATATGGCAGGTCTTTTAAAGCCTTATGATGCTTATGATTTGGTTAAGGCATTGAAAGAAACTGTTAAAATTCCGATTCAGGTTCATTCCCATTATACAAGCGGATTGGCTTCGATGACCTTAATGAAAGCTATTGAAGCGGGCGCAGATGTTGTTGATACCGCAATTTCTCCCATGGCGCTTGGAACGAGCCATGCACCTACAGAGTCTATCGTTGCGGCTTTGCAGGGAACAGAATATGATACAGGTCTTGATCTTTCCAAGCTTAATGTAATTCGCGAATATGCCGCTGAGCTTAATAAGAAATACCTCGAAAAGGGACTTTTAGATCCTAAGGTGATGGGCGTTAACGCCAATACTCTTTTATATCAGGTTCCCGGAGGAATGCTTTCTAATCTTATAAGCCAATTAAAGCAGGCTGGAAAGTCTGACCTTTTAGATGATGTGTTAAATGAGGTTCCGAGAGTTCGTGCAGATGCGGGATATCCGCCTTTGGTAACCCCGTCTTCTCAGATAGTTGGAACTCAAGCGGTTTATAATGTTATTTTGGGCGAACGCTACAAGATGGTAACACATGAATTTAAAGGTCTTGTTCGCGGAGAATACGGAAAAACTCCTGTTCAGATAGATGAAGAATTTCGCAAAAAGATTATAGGCGACGAAGAGCCTATTGATTGTCGTCCTGCGGATTTGATTGAGCCTGAGCTCGAGCGTTTTAAAGCTGAAGCCGGTAAATATACCGAAAAGGAAGAGGATGTTCTTTCTTATGCTCAGTTTAACGAGGTTGCGGTTAAATTCTTTGAAAAAAGAGCCGCTGAAAAGGTTGGTCTTGACACAGCTCACAGCGACAAGGAAAATAAGGTTATGCCGCTTTAAGGCATTATTTTAAACTATGTGGAGGAACAAGATTATGAAGAAAAAGCTTCAAGATGGGGTTAAACCCCATCCATGGATAAAAAAGAAATCGACAAAGATTGCTATAATTATTGTAGCGGTGCTTTTAGCGCTTCTTACAATAGTAGGCTCTGCTGTCTATCTTTTTGCAAAAGGAAAGGTGGATAAGCTCGATCAGGTTGAGATTGATACCAGCTCTTTGAGTGTTTCGGAAAACGAAGTGCTTACGGGGTATAGAAACATAGCTATTTTGGGCCTTGATACCAGAGGAGACAGTTATGGAACGGGAAATAGAAGCGATAATATGATAATTGCCAGTATCAATAATGATACCAATGAGGTAAAGCTTATAAGTGTTTACCGAGATTCATACTTGCGAATTGAAGGCCATGGTCTTGATAAAGCTACCCACGCTTATTCTTACGGAGCGGCTCAGGCTACCTTGAAGATGCTTAATGAAAATCTCGATCTTAATATTACAGAGTTTGTTACGGTAAACTTCGAATCGGTAATTGAGGCAGTTGATGCTGTAGGTGGCGTTTCAATTCCGATAACATCGGAAGAGGTTTATCATATGAACGGCTATATTAAAGAATTAAACTCGCTTTTTGGAAAAAGTTCTAAGCAGATAACCGTGGCCGGAACGCATACCCTTGATGGCGTTCAGGCATTGGCTTATGCACGTATCAGATATACTGCAGGCGGAGATTATAAGCGCACAGAGAGAATAAGAGATGTTCTTACGGCGATAGTTGATAAATTAAAGACGAAATCACTTCTTGAAATAAACTCATTTATCGATAAAATGCTCCCGATGATTTCAACAAATCTTAAAATGTCGGACTTTGTTTCGATGATACCTGTTCTTACAAGCTTTAATATTACCGAAAGCATAGGTTGGCCCTATGATAAATTCACAAAGACAATAAACGGAATATCCTATGTTATTCCCGATACTTTGGAAGAGGGCGTCAGAAGGCTTCATGTAGAGGCGTTCGGAGATACAGATTATGTAGTTCCCGATAATGTTAAAGAGATAAGTCAAGCGATAATAGCATCTGCAGGCTCAACCTATAGGCCTCCTGTTTCATCTTCCTCATCGAAAACAGAAGAGTCTTCAAAGCCTTTGGAGGATACCTCATCGAAAACCTCTGATAATTAGAGCCAAAAGAGCGAATAACCAATGATAAAATAACAAGAAAAAAAGAACTTCTTTCAAGCGAGAGAGGTTCTTTTTTGTGCGTTTCAATTACCTTGTAATAGTTGACAAAATGCGATGAATATAGTATAATCCTTACTAAGAGTATATATGCTTTTTGCGGGTAAGATTTTTATCTTTTCTGCATAGAGCTTGGTGCGAAATCGGAGGTGCATTATCTGTCGTGTGGTGAGATAGCTTCCGGAATTAATATTGCCGGAAGGTTTTGCGCAGAAAAGATGATGTATTTTTTTTATGTTTCGCTTCAAATTTGGAAATCTTTAACTTAAAAAGGAGAGGTTCTAATGAAAGGCATTATTTTAGCCGGAGGATCAGGAACAAGACTTTATCCATTAACAGAGGTTACATCAAAGCAGCTTTTGCCTATCTATGATAAACCGATGATCTATTATCCTATGTCGGTTTTGATGAATGCGGGCATAAGAGATATCTTAATTATTTCAACCCCTCAGGATACCCCTCGATTTGAATCGCTTTTGGGCGATGGCTCTCAGTTCGGCGTTAATCTGCAATATGCTGTTCAGCCTTCTCCTGATGGTCTTGCTCAGGCGTTTATTATAGGAGCTGATTTTATCGGCGATGATACGGTTGCTATGGTATTGGGGGATAATATATTCGCGGGACACGGACTTAAAAAGCGCTTAAAAGCAGCGGTTGAGAATGCTAAAAGCGGAAAGGGCGCAACCGTTTTCGGATATTATGTTGATGATCCCGAGAGATTCGGTATCGTTGAGTTTGATAAAAACGGACGTGCAGTTTCGATAGAAGAAAAGCCCGAAAAACCGCGTAGTAACTATTGTGTTACAGGTCTTTATTTCTATGATAACCGAGTTGTGGAATTTGCAAAAAATCTTAAACCCTCTCCGCGAGGTGAGCTTGAGATTACCGATTTAAACCGCATTTATCTTGAAAAAGGCGAACTTAATGTTGAGCTTTTAGGACAAGGCTTTACATGGCTTGATACAGGAACTCATGAGAGCTTGGTTGATGCGACAAACTTTGTTAAAACAGTTGAAACCCATCAGCACAGAAAAATAGCTTGTTTGGAAGAGATAGCTTATTTAAACGGTTGGATAACAAGAGAAGCGCTCGAAGCCGAATATGAGATTTTAAAGAAAAACCAGTATGGTCAGTATTTAAGAGATGTTTTAGACGGAAAATATATAGACATTATTTAAAATAAAAGGGGAATAAATATTATGACTATTATAGTTACCGGCGGTGCCGGATTTATCGGAAGCAATTTTGTTTTTCATATGTTGAAAAAATATCCTGATTATCGCATTATATGCTTGGACAAGCTTACCTATGCAGGTAATCTTTCTACCCTAGCTCCTGTTATGGATAATCCTAATTTCCGTTTTGTTAAAGCGGATATTTGCGATAGAGAAGCGGTTTATAAGCTTTTTGAGGAAGAGAAGCCCGATATGGTTGTAAACTTTGCTGCAGAAAGCCATGTTGACAGATCTATCGAAGATCCCGGTATTTTCCTTGAAACAAATATTATGGGAACAGCGGTTATGATGGATGCTTGCCGCAAATATGGAATTAAGAGATATCATCAGGTTTCTACCGATGAGGTATATGGAGATCTTCCGCTTGACAGACCTGACCTTTTCTTTACAGAAGAAACTCCTATTCATACCTCTTCGCCTTATTCTTCTTCGAAGGCAGCCGCAGACCTTTTGGTTATGGCATATCATAGAACCTATGGGCTTCCCGTTAGTATCAGCCGTTGCTCTAATAACTACGGTCCCTATCATTTCCCCGAGAAGCTTATTCCTTTGATGATTGCAAACGCTTTAGCAGATAAACCCCTTCCTGTTTACGGCGAGGGACTTAATGTTCGCGATTGGCTCTATGTTGAGGACCACTGTAAAGCAATAGACCTTGTTATCCACAATGGTAGAGTTGGCGAGGTTTATAACATCGGCGGACACAATGAAATGAAGAATATTGACATAGTTAAGCTTATTTGTAAAGAGCTTGGAAAGCCCGAAAGCCTTATTACCTATGTTGCAGACAGAAAGGGACACGATATGCGCTATGCTATCGATCCTACCAAGATTCATAATGAGCTTGGTTGGCTTCCTGAAACTATGTTCAAAGATGGTATAAAGAAAACAATTAAATGGTATTTAGATAACCGCGAGTGGTGGGAAACCATTATTTCGGGCGAATATCAGAATTATTATGAAAAGATGTATGGGAACAGATAAATGAAGGTTTTAGTTACCGGTGTCGGCGGACAGCTTGGACACGATGTTGTTAATGAATTGATAAAGCGCGGAGTTGAGGCGGTAGGAACCGATTTAGCACCCGAATACAGCGGAATTAAAGACGGTTCTTTTGCCGAAAGCGCGCCTTATATTTCTCTCAATATTACTGATAAAGAAGCTGTAAACGAGGCAGTTAAAGCTCTTTCTCCCGATGCTATTATTCATTGCGCAGCATGGACTGCCGTTGATGATGCGGAAGATGAGGATAAAAAGGATACAGTTTATGCGGTTAACTGCGGAGGAACTGAAAATCTTGCGGTTGCAGCAAAACAGCTCGGTTGCAAGATGATGTATATCAGTACCGACTATGTTTTCAACGGTCAGGGAGAAACTCCTTGGGAAGAAGACTGTACTGATTTTGAGCCTCTTAATGTTTACGGACAAAGCAAGCTTATGGGCGAGAATGCAGTTCGAGAAAACTTGGATAAATATTTTATTGTTCGCATAGCTTGGGTTTTCGGAAAGAACGGAAAAAACTTTGTTAAAACTATGCTGAATGTCGGTAAAAAATATGATACAGTTCG
>JAGBHD010000050.1 GCA_018110785.1 Oscillospiraceae bacterium | reverse complement strand
GCATAATTTATGTTACAATTATTTTATAAGTTCTAATGAAAGGATGTGCCGCCTTGCAATCTGTCAGAAGTATTTTTAAAACGGGGATCGGTCCCTCCAGCTCCCACACGATGGGGCCCGCCTTTGCGGCAGAAAGATTTTTAAAGGAAAACCCTGAGGCCGACAAAATAACCGTCGAGCTTTTCGGCTCTCTTTCCAAAACAGGAAAGGGACACGGCATAGACCGCGCTTTAAAGGAAGCGCTAAAGCCTATAGAAACCGAAATTGTTTTTAATGACAGCGACATTCAGCTCGAGCACCCTAATACAATGGATTTTCGGGCATACAAAGGAAATAAGCTTCTATCAAAGGCTACCTTTTTATCCGTCGGCGGCGGAGAAATCCGAGCTGTCGGTGAAAATCCCTCTTCCGAAGCTGAGTTTTATAAGGAGCAAAGCTTTTCTGAGATTGCCGAAATATGCAAAGAAAGGGGCATTCGCCTTTCGGATTATGTTTTCGAGCACGAAGACAGCGATTTCCGCCACTTTTTAAATAATGTCTGGCAAACAATGTCGGCTTCTATAAGAGAGGGCCTTACACACAGAGGTGTTCTTCCCGGCGGACTTAATGTTGAAAGAAAGGCTCAGTATCTTTTTAATCAGAAGCATATCGACGAAAGTCCGCAAACCCGCGAAAACCGAATAGTTTGCGCCTATGCTTTTGCTGTCAGCGAGCAAAATGCCGATTGCGGTGTTATTGTTACCGCTCCTACCTGCGGCGCTTCGGGTGTTCTTCCCGCTGTACTTAAATATATGGAAGAGAAAAACGCCTTTAAAACAGAGGATATTATCCGCGCACTCGCCGTTGCAGGGCTTATAGGAAACATCGTTAAAACGAACGCTTCAATAAGCGGAGCAGAATGCGGCTGTCAGGCAGAGATAGGAACTGCTTGCTCTATGGCGGCCGCCGCCTTAGCCGAGCTTTACTCAATGGGCATTGACCAGATAGAATATGCCGCTGAAATATCCTTAGAGCATCATTTAGGTCTTACCTGCGACCCTGTTTGCGGTCTTGTTCAGATTCCCTGCATAGAAAGAAATGCCGTTGCGGCGATGAGAGCGATAAACGCTTTATCTTTAGCTAACTTCTTGTCCGACAGCCGCCGTATTTCCTTTGATATGGTCGTTAAAACTATGTATCAAACCGGCCTCGACCTTTCTAAGATTTACAGAGAAACCTCTGAGGGCGGTCTTGCAAAACTTTATAGGGGGTAATTTATGCAGTTTCTTTATTTGTTGGAGGAAATCCGCAATCCCGTTTTAGATGCTTTTTTCTCCTTTATAACCCTTTTCGGAGAAGAAACGATTTTTATGGCGGTAGGAATGATAATTTTTTGGTGTGTTGATAAATATCAGGGATATTATCTCCTCTCGGCAGGTTTCCTCGGAACGGTTATAAACCAGTTTTTAAAAATGTTTTTCAGAGTTCCGCGACCTTGGGTAAAAGATCCTAAGTTTACAATTGTTGAATCGGCAAGAGAAGCCGCAAGCGGCTATTCTTTCCCAAGCGGACATACCCAAACCTCCATCGGCTTATTCGGCGGCATTGCCCGTTGGAACAAAAGCTCTGTTTGGCGAGGCATTTCCCTTGCTCTTTGCATCTTAGTTCCCCTTTCAAGAATGTATTTAGGTGTTCATACACCCGCCGATGTTCTCGTTTCGGTTTGTATTGCGCTGATTCTTATCTTTGGTTTATACCCCCTTTTCAAAAAGGCGGCAGAAAATCCGAAAATTATGTATTCAATTCTTTTTGTTTTAACGGCGGTACTTTTAGGCTTTCTTTTCTTTGTTGAATTTTACAAGTTCCCCGCTTCGGTTTATGAAGAAGCTAACATACATAATCTTCAGTCGGCGCAGAAAAATGCCTACACCTTATTCGGCTGCATAATCGGTCTTATCGTCGTTTACACCCTGGATTTAAAGGTTATCTCCTTTTCCACAAAGGCTGTTTGGTGGGCTCAGGTTTTAAAGGCTGTCGGCGGAATAGCCCTTGTCTTAATCGTAAAAGAGGGGCTTCGCGCTCCGATAGACGCTGTTTTTTCAGGCTCTCTTATAGCAAGAAGTGTTCGGTATTTTCTTATTGTAATTGCAGGCGGTGTTCTTTGGCCGCTTACTTTTAAATGGTTTTCTAAATTAGGAAATAAAAAGGAGGCATAAAATGAAATTTAATGTAAACCACCCCGTTTTATATGTTATAGTTGGGGTAATTATTGCCTGTGTTTTAGCGCAGTCGGTTTATTTCTTGGTACGCGCTATGAAGCGGGCAAAACAATTAGGTATAAAATCCGAAACCATTAAGAAAACTATTTCTTCTTCCGCGGTTTTCACTATTGCTCCCGCTATAGCAGTTCTTGTTGGTGTTGTTGCCCTTTCAAAAAGTCTGGGTGTTGCTCTTCCTTGGCTTCGCCTTTCGGTTATCGGTTCCATTACATATGAAACCGTTGCCGCAGGAAATGCGCTTGAAGCAGCAGAGCTTAGTGCAGGAACTACCATAACCGACCCGTCGATTTTCGTTACTATTGCCTGGGTTATGACTATCGGTATCGCCGCAGGACTTGTTTTTGTTCCTTTCGTTACTAAAAAAATTCAAACAGGGCTTTCGAAAATCGGCATGAAAGATAAGAAGTGGGGAGAAATCTTCAACAATGCGATGTTTTTAGGTATGATTTCCGCATTTTTAGGCTATGTTTTCTGCGATGTGGGGAGTGTTTTTAAGGGGGACACCTCTGGTCTTATCCCCGTTTGCGTTATGCTAACCTCTGCTATCGTTATGGCTGTTTGCGGCGGACTTGCTACCAAATTTAAAATCCGCTTCCTTACCGACTATGCTCTTCCGCTAAGCTTAGTTCTCGGTATGGCTTCGGCTATCCCCTACACTGCTCTGTTGGGAGGTAAATAAAAATGAAAAAACAACCCAGTTATATGGACAGCGTTCACCGCGACGGTCGAATTTGGGGAATTTTTATGGGGATTATTCTTCTCCTGTTCCCTCTTGCAATTTCCATAATTTTCAAAACCTCTCCCAACTACGAGGTTTTATTAAAAGGCATTTTTGCAACCGCGCCGATGTATTGGGCGGTCGGAATTGTTGAAATTTTTACATATGTTCCTATGCTCGGAGCAGGTGGAACATACCTTTCCTTTATAACAGGAAATATTTCAAACCTTAAGCTCCCTTGCGCAATAGATGCTATGGAAAGAGCTAACGTTAAGGCTTCGAGCGAAGAAGGAGAGGTTATCTCGACTATATCTATAGCCGTTTCAAGCATCGTTACAACAATTATAATTATAATCGGCGTTATCTGCATCGTTCCTTTAACACCTATTTTAGAATCGCCCGTTTTAGAGCCTGCTTTCGATATGATTCTTCCCGCTCTTTTCGGCGGACTTGCAGTAGTTTTCATATCCAAAAATTTAAAGCTTTCGATAGCGCCTGTAATTTTGATGCTTGTTTTATTCATCTTTGTTCCCGCGCTTAACGCAGGGACTGTTGGCATTATGGTTCCTGTGGGTGTTTTGTTTACAGTTGGCGTTGCGAGAATACTTTATAAGAAAGGGATGCTTTAATCAATGTGGTGGCTTTTAATACCTGCAGCGATTCTCTTATTCATATCAATAATTCTTGTTCGCGGCGCTCTTTTTAACCCTAAGGGTCAGCCCGAGATTTCAGATGAAGAAATCGTTTTTGATAAAGAAAAGACTGTAGAAAACCTTAGAGCTTTAGTTCGCTGCAAAACTATTTCTTATAGAGATGCCGCTTTGGAGGATTCAGCAGAGTTTGATAAGCTCATATCTCTTCTGCCAAAGCTTTACCCTAATGTTTTTAATGTATGCGAGCTTAAAACCTTCCCCGACCGTGCGCTTCTTTTAAAATGGAGGGGCAAGGAAAATAAAAATCCCGCCGTTATGATGGCGCATTACGATGTTGTTCCTGTAAACGAAGCCGATTGGAGCGAGGAGCCTTTCGGTGCCGCGGTTAAAGACGGCTGCATTTGGGGACGAGGTACGCTTGATACTAAATCCACCTTTAACGGCTCCCTTTCCGCCGCCGACCATCTTATAGCTTCGGACTTTGTTCCTCAAAACGATATTTATTTCGCCTTTTCGGGCGGAGAAGAGATAAACGGCAAAGGCGCCGTTCATATCGTTGATTATTTTAAAGAAAACAACATTGAGCCTGGCTTAGTTATCGACGAGGGCGGCGCTGTTGTTGAAGATGTTTTCCCTGGGGTAAAGGGCGCTTGCGGACTTATCGGCATCGCCGAAAAGGGCATGATGGACGTTCGCTACACCGTTAAATCAGGAGGAGGACACGCGTCCGCTCCTAAACCCGGCGCACCTGTTGACAGGCTTTCTTCTGCCTGCCTCAATATAGTAAAAAATCCTTTTAAGGTGCATTTAACAGAGCCTGTCAGACAGATGTTCGATACCTTGGGAAGATATTCAAACTTCCTTTATAAGGTTATTTTTGCCAATATAAAAATTTTTCTCCCCGTTTTGTCCCTTATGGGCAAAAAAAGCGGCGGCGAGCTTAATGCGCTTTTGAGAACAACGGTAGCCTTTACCCAAATGGAAGGCTCTTCGGCCTCAAATGTTATCCCGCCCGAAGCAAGTCTTGTTTCCAATATCCGCCTTAATCCTAACGATAATATTGATTCTGCGCTTGAATACATCAATAAAACTGTAAGCGATGATAATGTTTCTGTTTCTTTAACGCATGGTGTTAACCCAAGCCGCATCTCTACAACAGATTGCGATGGCTGGAAAAAGATTGCGAGCGCCGTTGCTTCTACATGGAAAGGTTGCCTTGTATCTCCCTATCTTATGGTGCAGTGTTCCGACTCCCGCCATTACGGCACAATTTCCGATAAAGTATATCGTTTCTCAGCTATGGATTTAACAAGCGAGGAAAGGGCTTCTATTCACGGAAATAACGAACGAATCCGAATCGAAACGGTGCATAAAACCGTAGAATTTTATATAAGGTTAATAAAAGATTGCTAAAAAAGAAAGGATACTTTTTCAAGTATCCTTTCTTTTTTAGCTTAGTTCTATTCTTTCGCGAGCCGCTAAATTCAGCTCATAAAAAATCTTAACCATATTTATAAACTTCATAACAAGTTTTCCGTCATTCAAAACGCATCGGTAAATATTCTCTCCGTGCTGTATTTCGAGGTGCTTCCCCGGACTAAAGGGCAAGGAAGCAAAGTTTATAATAGGAATTTTTATTTCCTTTTCCTCTCCTCTTATGCTCCCTTTGATGATAAAATGCTCTCCCGAAAGGCTTAAGTGTCCTTTTCCCACCTCCAGAAACTTGTTTTTCTTATTATCTATCATATGTATCCGCGTTTCTGCCGAGAGCTTATGCTCTTTGCCTGCCTTGATTTTCGCCTTCAGGTCTTCATATATAAGTCTGCTCCAATCGGAAACATAGCGAATGGAGGGACCTATTTCTTTGCGATTATGCAAAAACGCATATTCATCGCTTAAAAGCTCATATCCGCATTCAGCGCAGTATATCGTATTTCGGTTTTTAACCCTTATAGAAAATTTCGTCTTACAATGAGGGCACATATAAAGCACATTGTGAAGCCCCTCTATATTGTCGCCCCTTTTGTATTTAACTAAATATTTTTCTTGCTCTCTGTAGGCATCAAATAGAATTGCCTCGTTGGTTTTTTTCTTTATCTCGCCTATATCCATTTTTTCTAATTCCTCTTTAGAAAAAAGCTTATATACATCGAGATATGTCTTCCCCGCTCTTATCCCGTCCGCCCATTTGGGCATAGAAAAATAGGTCCCGTATGTTCTGGCAACATATATGTCCGCATTTATCCATTTTAAAAATTTATATGTAGCCGAGGGAATAGGTGTCGATAACCCGTCTTCGCACATAAGCCCCGCGGGATATATAACAAGCGGTTTTCCTGCTTCTATAACCGCGCGCATTTTCTTCATATCCCGAACACTCGTTTGAAATTGCTGCTTGGGAATAACACCAAGTTTTTTGAAAAAGCCTTTTATGGGCAGCGAATTATAAAAGGAATGACTTATAACAAAGGTCATCGGCGTTTTTGTTATGCCTATTAAATTAACAAAATCAAGCGCCGCCTCATGGTTTGCTATAACAACAAAAGGTCCCTTTTTTCCTTTTATCTCGTTGCGGATAATCTGCCTTCTAAATAAAAAGGCAGCCGCCGCGCCCGATACAATCTGCGCTAATCGATAGCAAAACAGACTCTGTTTGCCCTCTTTCATATCGTTTTCCCCTTTTCCCTTTATGGTTTAATTATACCATATTATCTAAAAAACGCAAACAGCTTTAATCCTTTCGTGAGCATTTCTCTGCATCAATCGCCAAAACTAACATTAAGGCGCTGAGCGCGTCAGCAGGGTTGTAAACATTTATAGAATATGTATCAGTCCAATTCCAAATCTCTTTAGAAACCGATGCAACCGTGTTTCCCGAAGCAGACATAATATTATAATCCCATTCTAAAAAATCGCCCTCTACCTGCCAACCGTTGTAATCAATATTGTATCTTGGGCGGAAAAAGGTAAATTCTCTGCTAATACAACCGACATAAGCATCGTTCATATATATCTCGAATTTAGGCAAAAGGGTAAGTATCCTCTGCTTTACCGTTCCAAGACAGTTTCCGAAAGAATCATATATCTTAAAGCAATGTCCCCACGAAAGCTGTCCTTTAACGGTATATAAAACCTGCCCGTCTTCGCCGTAAATATCATAGCTGTCAAACCAAGAAAAAAGTCTTTGCTTGAATAACATTTTCATTTTTATCGCCCCCGATTTATATTCTGCTTTAATTTTATATTATTAAAAGGCTAAATACAACTGTTTTTTGAAAAGAAAAGAGCCTATAGAAGGCTCTTTTGTTATAAATCCTGCAAATCAGCGGCAGTAATATCATTTTCTAAATTATCTCGGGCAAGGTCATTATCTATAGCAGGATAAATATCCGATATCGGCTTTTCCGCTGATGTTTTTCCGCTTTTCTCTTTGCCCTGAAGCTCTGGTACGGGCGGAACATCGTTTTTCGGCTTTGTATGGGTGCGTTCAGGGCGCTTCATTCCTTGTTTTGCCATGTTTTTATCACCTCGGAAATATTATTCCCGATGTAAGATGCTGATATGTAAATACAGATTTTGTTGACAAGATTATTTTTTTATATTAAAATAATTATAATATATCTAAAGTCAAGATATAATTTATATAAGGAGGTACCGTTTTATGAGTGACTTAAAAAATTTACCGTTATTGTTGCTTGATAACAGCAGTATGATGACAGTTTTGAACGAGGGAGAATTCAAATGCTTTAATTTAACATTTGAAGAAGCTAAACACCTTCTTGAGATTTATGATGAAGAGCAGGTTCTTCGTTGCTTCAGCAATTCCGACCTTGAAACTGTAATTTTCGATTATTTAGGAGCCACCAAACGCAACTATACATATAAGCGCGTTCGCAATATGCGCCCCGGACAGGACGCAATCGTTTTCAAGCTTTATGTAACTCCTTCGGAAACCCAGCCTATTATCCACGCTGACGACGGCGTAGAGGCAAAGAAAATCCAAAATGTCTATGTCTATTGCCAACACTTGATTCGTTTGAAATAACATTAACGGCTCTCAGGTATATGCCTGAGAGCCGTTTTCTTATATATACCCTTTAAATATATCTATAGCTTCTGAAAGTGTTTTAAGTTCGGCGAACATTAGTTTCTTTGTCTCTTCCGAAAAAGGGGCTATATCGGGAACGCCGATGCATTTCATTCCTGCGGCATATCCTGCCCGAATTCCGTTAGCAGAATCCTCAAAGACAAAGCAGTTTTGAGGCTTCGCCCCTAAAAGCTCTGCGGCTTTAAGAAAAATATCAGGAGCGGGTTTCCCGTTTTCAATATCACGCCCGCCGACAATAGCATCAAAATATCCCTCGGCGCTAACCGCTTTTAAATGATGGTTTATAGATTCTCTTGACGAGCCCGATGCTATCGCAATTTTTATACCCTTTTCCTTTAAAAATTTCAGCAGCTCTTCAGCTCCGTCTTTAAATTTAACAACTCCGTTTTTAATAATATAGTCGCGCATTTCGCGCTTGAAGAAATTTGTATCTATTCCCGAAAAATGCTCTTCTAAATAGCGGGTCCAGCCCGCTTCATTCATTCCGCAAACCTTTGTTACGCTTTCCCCCACACCTTCAAAGCCTTGGAGTTTTCCCGCATAGTCCCAAGCAGGTATGCAAATTCTTTGTGTATCTAAAAGAGTTCCGTCCATATCGAATATAACGCTGAACATTTTATCCCTCCGAATCCAAATCGGTTTACTCCGCAAAGTCAATACATGACCGTGTTTCGGTAAAGGGCCTTACCTTTGTATCAGCAACCTTTACATGCTCAGGATGAACAGCGTAGGCGCCCAGCGCCTCTTTATTTTCAAATACCGAATAAAGCATAACATCTGCATTAGAGCTTCCGAGCACCTCGGTCTGAACTTTGATTTCCAAAAGACCGGGGATAACCCCTTTCAGGTTTTCCAAGCCCTCTTTTATTCCAAGCTTAATTTCTTCGTTGTTATATTCTTCCTTCAGCTTCCAAAGTATAATATGCTTTACCATAATTTAAAACCCCTTTTATAATAGATTCATTCCCTATCTTATCATAATCGGCGCCGCAATTCAAGCAATAGCAAAGCCGTTATCTTATAATTACGACTCTTTGTAGTATTGATTGCCGTTTAAATCCATTACGGGTGGGCGGTAGCCCGCGTTGTAATCGCACCAAAGTCTCATAAGCTCTTTTCTGTTCTTCTTTATCGCAGGGATAATTATTTTCTTTTCATCGCGCTTGTATTCCCGACTGCATTTGTCATTGGGAAATCTCTCTAATGTTTCAAGATAATACCTTACCTTCATATTATCTTTTATTACATGAACATGGGGTGTGTACATATGTATTTTCTCATCAGGATAAATTACAAAGTTGTAACCCCTTTCTTTGGCTGCGGAGGCACCGCCCGCAACAAAGAAATAAACTATTTCTATCTTCCCGCGCTTAAAATATTGGAAAATATCAGATAAAAGCTTGTCCTCTTCCAAGGAAAGCAAAACCTTACCGCGCTTTATATATATGGTATTTATGTTCAAATCGTCGTTATCATAATAATTGCCCGCAAAGGCTTTATAGTCTTCGCGTTCTTTAAGCTGAGCTATAACCTCGCTGAGCTTTAAGTCCTCATATTCGCCTTTTTTAAAGCGGTACACCGCCCTAAAACTGCTGAAAGGCTTGTATATCATAACCTTTTTCATATAGTTCTTGTCCGACATTCCGCAAATGTGTATCTTAAAAATTATCTTCTTCATTTCGATCATCTCCTTTTTTAATTATAGCACAATAAAGCCTATTTGTGCAGCAAAATAAAATATAACTACATAAGAAAACAACGGATACCCGAAAGGGTATCCGTTGTTTTTGGGGTGTTTGACCTTAATAACACGAATAAAATGCACCTGAAAACTGAGGATGTCAATCGTTTTCTACATCTAAACTTGCAAAAAACTGCTTGTTTTCCATAACATAATTTCTAATTGCAAAGAAATAATAAATTGAGCCAACTACACCTATCACGCCGCCTATAACAATGTTATAAACTAAAGTAATTATAGGTCCCGTCAATGGCTCAAACTTTGCCACAATTCCGTTTGGTTTTTCCAACAGGACTTTGCTGTATTTCATATCTTGAACAGATGAAATGATATTCAAAACACCAACTATCAATAAAAACTCATTTATAAATAATCCGCCTAATATTTGCAATATTCCTATTACAAGCCAGATTATGCCGTTTGTATTAAGTCTTTGGGATAATGTGTTTAATAAGGTTGTCCCGTTGATTGACTGATTATTTGCAGCTTGGGTGTTCCCTCCGCTAACGGCACAGCCACAACCAACACAAATTACCGCTTCGTCTAATATTTCTTTACCACAATGAGAACAATACTTCATAATATTACCTTTCAACCTTTAATCATATAATTCTTCGTTTTCGATGTCATAAATTCCTTCAATTTTATTGTATTTATCATATTGAATCTCATATTCGTCCAGACCTGCTTTTAGAATTATCATTTTGTTTTTAAATTTGATTTTATAATCCCGTTCATACTCGCCGCCACGATCTATATTAGAAAAATAATATGAATAAGTCAGTTTGCCATCATCATCAAACTTCATTTCTTTTTCAGTATAATCGTATAATCCTAATGCTGGATAACTTCTTGAATCATAATATGTAAACTCTTCGCCTGATAAGTCTTTTATAACATTAACTATACGAATATGTTTAACTAAAAAGAAACCTCCCACAATTAAAGCGATCGCAGAAACCACTGCAATAATGATAATCAGAATTTTTTTCTTGTTATTAATATTTTTTGTGTTATTAGATGTTGATTCTTCTTCCATATCCGAAACACATCCGCAACCCGTGCATATTTTTATTTCATCAGATAGTTCTTTACCACAATGGGTGCAATATTTCATGTTTTTTACTCCTTTAAAATCAAATAGACAAATATGTTATAAATGCAACAAATACAATCAACAATATAAACGATAATGCCGTTGAAACAATACCGCAAACATATCCTACTTTTGCCGAAGAACACATTGTTCCATTTGTTTCATCTTTACTCATACAAGCTAAAACTATTGCGGTTATCCCTAAAGCAAACCAACCTATAAAAAAGCTTACAATACCACAAATCTTTGCCCATGTAGCAAGTTGCGGCTCTGTATCTTCTATAATTATTTCTTGTGGTGGCGCAGTTGCTCGAGGAGATGTAAAGGAGTTTGCTTTTTGAGTGTTGCAACCGCAACCCAAGCAAATTACTGCCTCATCAGCTATTTCCTTTCCGCAATATGTACAGAATTTCATATTACATACCACCCAAAAGCAATATTAGATTCAATCCCCACCAACATAAGCCGATAATGCCACAAACGAAACCCGTCTTGGCTTGTTTACACATAATCCCACCTGTTTCTTGCTTACTCTTGTTAGCAAGAATAATTGCGGGTATACCGAACGGTGCCAAAAGAAGAATACTTAAAATGCCGAAAATTTTTGCATTTTTTGCACTTTTGGGCACAACTACTTTAGCCGATGCAACATCGTTTTTAATTGCACATCCACAACTCGGGCAGATTACCGCCTCGTCCATAATCTCTTTTCCACATTTTTGACAAAATTTCATAAATCGTCACTCCTTTTAATAATTCGCCGAACTTCGACCATATTATTATATCTGTATTACAGATAAATGTCAATATCTTTATTACAGATATCGCATAATATTTATGAGGTGATTATTGTGCAATTCAAAAACTTACGCGGGATAAGAGAGGATAACGATATTAAACAAAAGGATATAGCAAAATACTTAAATGTATCGCAAAACACATATTCGCAATATGAAACCGGCGTTATTTCTCTGACTGCAGAAGTTTTGATTAAACTCGCTGATTATTACAATGTAAGTGTTGATTACTTACTAGACCGAACCGACAAACCTAATATAAACAAATAACGGATACCCGTTTGGGTATCCGTTATTTGTTGTCTGTCGCAAAAAATCCTGTGAAAAGCTGAAGGTTTCTCAAAAATTACAAACTATTGATCCGTGTTTTTGCAAAAACCGGGACGAATATTGATAAGCTTTTGATTAAGTTCTCCTATCGTTAGCTTTGTACCTAACTCCGTATCATCAAAAATACATTTACCAACATAAATTTTCGATTGCAAACCATTCTCGTCAACAACAAAAATATGTTTGCCGAAAAAAGTTCTATATTTTCTAATTAAAATTCCTCGGTGTTCTTTATAATTCTTATCTTTGTTATCAGCTTTCATTTGTTTAAAACTTTTCATATCATCCCACCTTGGGCTTAGTATAGCATAAAAGCGGTGGGGGCGCAAGGATAAGTGAAATCGTTCGCTGGCGCTCACGGTGAAATCAAAGGCTTTCGCCTTTGGTGAAATATTTTGCTAACGCAAAATGTGAAATTAAATCCACCCACCGCCGCAGCGATTTCACTCGAGCGAAGCGAGAATTTCACATTGGGAAGCAATATTTCACCCACCCGTTAGGGTGGATTTAGTTGAAAAAAGTCCTGTTCTTTCGAACAGGACTTTTTTCTGGCTCCCCCTGTTGGGCTCGAACCAACGACAACTCGGTTAACAGCCGAGTGCTCTACCGACTGAGCTAAGGAGGAATATTTATGTTGGCATTGCCCTATTTTCCCGGTCAGTTACCCGACAAGTATCTTCGGCGTAGATGAGCTTAACTTCTGTGTTCGGAATGGGAACAGGTGGACCCTCATCGCTATAAACACCAACTAAAT
>JAGBHD010000049.1 GCA_018110785.1 Oscillospiraceae bacterium | reverse complement strand
GCGAATATTATTCTCTCCACCCTATCGCCCTTTCTATAAAGGAAAGAGCCGAAGGTGCTCCACCTGAAAGCTTTGAAGAAATAAGCGGAAAAGGAATTAAAGCCTTAGTATCAGAAGGATCGCTTCTTTTAGGCAATAAAGCCCTTTTATCAGAAAACGAAGTATCAGTTCCCGAAATAAAAGAAACTGCAGGAACTCTTGTTTTCGCCGCTTTAAACGGAAATTATATCGGATATATTCTGATTTCCGATAGCTTAAAGCCAGCTGCTGAAAATATCGGAAATAAGCTTCGCACTCTCGGTATTAGAAAGGTCGGTATTTTATCGGGCGATAACAGCTCAGCCGTAGAATGGGTAAAAAATAAATCGGCGGCAGATTTCGCAGTCGGCGAGCTTTTGCCCGCAGGCAAGGCTCAGCATATAGAAGAGCTTAAAGGAACAGGAAAGGTTGCTTTTATTGGCGACGGAATAAACGATTCCCCCGTTTTAGCTTTATCAGATGTAGGAATTTCTATCGGGAACGGCGCGAGTGATGCCGCTATTGAAGCTTCGGATATTGTTCTTTTAGACGACAATCCCGAAAAAATCGTCTCCGCTATAAAAATCGCTAAAAAGACTCATACTATTGTAATAGAAAATATCGTTTTTTCCCTTGCCGTAAAAGGTATCGTACTCTGCTTGGCGGCGCTGGGACTTGCTAATATGTGGTTAGCTTCTTTTGCCGATGTAGGGGTTGCCGTTATCGCAATTTTAAATGCTATGAGAATGTTAAAACTCAATTGACTTAGAAGCTCGGCTGTGATAAACTTTAAATAGATTTTAATTCGGAGGAAATTATGAAAGAAAGCATCATCGGAACTATAATCGGTGGACATTTTATTGCAGATATGACAGGTGTCGGAAAATATACCGTTTTAAGAACGGGCGCCGCGCTTTTCAAGGCAGATGTTCCCGCCTGCGCTATTCCTTTTGAAGATAACGAAAATCTTAGCTATACTGCGGATTTTACAAGGCTTTTAGCCGACCGTTTCGGTCCTGATATCATCATCTGCGCTGATGGCATTAAAAATAAGAAAATGGCTCGCGTAGCTATAAAATCGGGCGCAAGAGCCGCCTTTTCACTACCCGATAAGAAAATAATTTCTTATTTAAAGAAAAAAGGCATTGCCGTTTTTGCCGATTGCAAAACAGAAGAAGATATAAGCCTTTCCGAAAAGCTTTCGGCAGATGCCGTAAGAGTTCCCTCTAATGATTTAAAAACTAATCTTCCTAAAATAATAAAGGCAGATTCCATAGATGAAATTCCCGATGCCTTCTCGGGCGATTTTATTCCCGAATTTGCTTCCCCCATCATAACTTCGGCTCTTTTAGAGGACGAAAATTATGCAAAAATTGAAAAAAATTCGACTGAAATTTTAAAAAAATTCAACTAAAAAGAAGGCCGTATTATGTGGAGAACAATAACACCCGAAGAGGCAGGCATATCCTCTGCTCTCGTAAAAAAATTCATATCTAAGCTTGAGCAGCGCGGTCTTACAATGCATAGCGTTTTAATGATGCGCGGAAATGATATCTTCGCTGAATGCTATTGGAAGCCTTTTGATAAGAACTTTATTCACAGAATGTATTCCCAAACCAAAAGCTTTGTCGGCGTTGCAATCGGCATTTTAGAGCAAGAGGGAAAACTATCTCTTGATGATAAAATCTCCGATTATTTCCCCGAAAGAATCGACAGAGAATTACCTGAACATCTTAAAAATCTTACAATAAAAGATATGCTTACAATGGAAACTGCAGGCGAAGCTCCCTTTTGGCTTTTCCACGAAGAGGCTGAAGACCGCGTTCGTTGGTACTTTAATAAAAATAACTCTACTCACCCCGGCGGAACTATTTGGAAATACGATAGCGACGGAAGTCAGGTTCTCTCAGTTTTAGTTGAAAAGCTTTCGGGAATGACGCTTTTTGAGTTTCTTAAAGCTCGAATCTTTGACAAGCTTGGAACCTTTACAACCGCTTATGCCTTAAAGGTTAGAAATGAGGATAGCTTCGGCGATTCTTCAATGATGTGTACAACCCGCGACATAGCTTCCTTTGCCCGTTTTGTTATGAACTACGGCAGCTGGAATGGGGAGAGAATCGTAAATGAAGAATATATGAGAAAAGCAACAAGCGCTGTTGTTGATAATAATATCTCCGGTTTTGAGGGATACACATCAGATGGATATGGATATCAGATTTGGGGCGCTGAAAACGGCAGCTTCGCTTTCCACGGAATGGGCGGACAGTTTACAATCTGCGTTCCCGAAAAGGACTTCATCTTTACTTGTACCGCTGATAATCAAGGACTTAATTGGTCCGGAGCTTTGCTCTTTACATATGTTTTCGACCTTTTAGTTGAAAATTTAGAGAACAAGCCCTTGGAAAAAGATGATAAATCTTATAAAGAGCTTCTATCTTACAGCGAGACCCTTACCCTTCGTTCGCAACGCGGAAAAACATATGTTCCCTTTGCTGACATTATAAACGGTAAAACATATATCTGCGAAGAAAATAAAATGGGAATAACCAAGTTTTCCCTTAATTTCTTAAATGAAAGCGAAGGAGAATTCCATTATACAAACGAGCAAGGAGATAAGGTATTGTGCTTTGGTATAGGAAAAAATGTTTTCTGCAAATTCCCTCAGTACGGCTATTCCGATCTCCATGCAGGGCTTAAAACTACAGACGGCTTCCTTTACGATTGCGCCGCCTCTGCCGCTTGGACGGAGGATAAAAAGCTTTTAATGAATATCAAGATAATTGATAAGTATTTCGGTAATATTTCTATAATCTTCTCCTTTAAAGAAAACCTCGCTACTGTTGATATGGTAAAACACGCTGAGGCCTTCTTAGAGGAATACAACGGCAAAATGGTAGCTAAGGCAGAATAAAATCCTCAAGACATAAAGAAAACCGCCTCATTTGAGGCGGTTTTTCCGCTATATATGAACTTTTGCAATGTATTTAAGAAATTATAAAAGGTTTTCGATATAGATTAGTGGTAAACTGATCATAATAATTGCTATAGGAGATGGGCGAAAATGAAAATTTTTATTGATACTGCGAACACACAAGAAATCAAACGCGCTAATGATATGGGGGTTATCTGCGGGGTTACTACTAACCCTTCGCTGATTGCCAAAGAGGGCAGAAACTTCAAAGAGGTTGTAAAAGAGATAACAGAAATAGTTGACGGGCCGATAAGCGCCGAGGTTGTAAGCTTAGACACTGAAGGTATGATTAAAGAGGCTATAGATTTATATGAGGATATCGGTTGCAAAAATCTTGTTATTAAAATTCCTATGACAGAGGCAGGTCTTTGCGCTGTTAAAAAGCTTTCCGCATTGGGAATTCGCACCAATGTTACCCTTATTTTCTCTGCCGCGCAAGCGCTTCTTGCCGCTAGAGCGGGGGCAAGCTATGTTAGCCCGTTTGTTGGAAGACTTGATGATGTTGGCGCGGTAGGCGAAACATTGGTTGCAGATATTGCGGAGATTTTTAAAATTCATAATATAGAAACCGAAATTATTGCCGCAAGTACACGAAACCCTATTCACATAATAGACGCCGCAAAAGCAGGAGCAGATATTGCAACAATTCCCTTTAAGGTTATAGAGCAGATGCTAAAACACCCGCTTACAGATGCAGGTATAGAACGCTTCCTCAAAGATTGGGAAACTGTAAAAGAAAAATAGTCAAAAACGGGAAATGGTTTTTAACCATTTCCCGTTTTTTTAATATTCTATTCGAATTTCATTTTTATACCTTGCGGCTCTAAAATTTTAACTATATCGTATACAACTACCGAAACCTCTTCTTTAGTTAAGGTTTTTTCGGGATGAGAGAAGAGAATTCTTACGGTTATAGATTTTCCGTTTTCATCGGAATAGGTATCTACGACGCTGACAGATTTCACAAGCGGAGAATTTGCCGCCTTTATAGCTTCGCTGATAGGCGCGAAGGTATCCGACATAAACGACAAGTCTATTTCAATCTCCGGGAACTTTGAAGGCTCCTCATACTTGATACCCTTATTATCTATCTTTGCAAACTCAGCTATATCTATCTCAGCATAAACGATATTTGCCTTTTTATCTATCTTTTTGGAAACCGAAGCATTAACTATACCTATCTCACCAATCAAACGGTCTCCGCAATAGATATCATTGAGGTTTTTCGGATGCTGATAAGAATGGGAAGCCTCTGCCTTTTTAAAGGTTAAGGGTTCATGCTTTATATCGTCGGCTAAAACTGCGAGAATATCGCGAAGCTCAAAATACAGCTTTTCCATATCCTCATCTTTGCTATAAAGGGTTATTGCAAGCTTTTTATGCTCATCACAAAGTCCCTCTGCATTTAATCCGTTTACAGTTCTGCCGATTTCAAAAACAGAGAAGGAAGAAGCAAAAGCGGTATTATATTTTACCTGACAAAGCTGAGTAGGAATAATTGATTTGCGAATAGTTTTGATATTAGGATTTGTTGCGTTAATAAGCTCTACATTATCTTCAACCTCAATGCCGAGAGCCTTGTATTCATCATAATATGCCCAAACGTAAGAATGCATTTCATGCATAGAATAGCGCTTAACAAGAATATCCTTGATTCTGTCCTCATCGGTTTTCTCGCGGTCGGCGCGAACAGGATATAAAGGCGCAGCGGCTGTATTAACATCGAAATTATCGTAACCGTAAATTCTGGTTATCTCTTCGATGATATCGGCTTTAATTGTAACATCCTTGGTTGCTCTGAAGCTCGGAACTGTAACCGAGAACTCATCATTATCAAGAGAAACCTTAAATCCGAGCGAAGAAAGGGTTTTAACGATTTTATCGTTATCAATCTCAATGCCTGTATATTTATTAACAAAAGCCTTATTAAAGCTTAAATTAACCTCATCATATTTAAAGGCATATTCATCGGTTAATGCCGATACAACTTCAGCGCTTTCATCAATATCCGTTAGCAACTTTACAAATCTTGCAACCGCCTGAACTGTCATTTCAGGGTCAAGACTTTTTTCATAGCGCATTGAAGCATCTGTTCTATGGGAAAGCCTTACTGTTGATTTTCTGATAGATGCGGCATCGAAGGTTGCAGATTCCAAGGTTAAGGTTGAAGTATCCTCAACGATTTCGGAATCAAGACCGCCCATAATACCCGCAATTGCAACAGGAATATCACCATTGCATATCATAAGGGTATTTTCATCAATCTCGCGGTCAACCCCGTCTAATGTGCGGAATGTAAAAGGCTTCGGGAAACGCTTGATTCTGATTTTTTCTACCTTTCTTGAATCAAAAGCGTGCATCGGTTGGCCCATTTCAAGCATAAGATAGTTAGTTAAGTCGGCAAGGAAATTAAGGGCTCTCATACCGCAATAATAAAGACGAATTCTCATATTAACGGGGCTTATATGCTTTGAAATATTGCCGAATTTGATAGAAGAATAGCGCTGACAAAGGCTATCCTCTATTTTAAGGTCTATCTTTTCTAAATTATCATAAGCCGAAAGGTCTGCTACGCTAAGCGGCTTTAATTCTCTTCCTGCAAGAGCCGCAAATTC
>JAGBHD010000048.1 GCA_018110785.1 Oscillospiraceae bacterium | reverse complement strand
CGGAAAATAAGGAAACTTCTCGGCTCTTTTTCCTATTGCTTCATTTCCCCAGAGCTTTAAAACCTCCGAAAGCTCTTTGCCTTTCATTTCGCCGTTTAAAACTGTACTCTCGCCGTCCTTATGGCAAGAAAGCACCCAGGCCTCAGCCGCTTTTTCCTTGTCCGTTTCAAAGCCGTATTCTGTTTTAAGTCTAGTCCCGCCCCATAAATAATCCTTTATAGGAGCACCGAGTTTCAATGGATACATAAAAAATTCCTCCGTTTAATTTTAGTTTATCATACCTTGTTTTGTTTTTCAATCAGCGCCGATATATTTCTTTGGTTATCTTATCGTGCGACGAGCCTTTAAACTCCAAATAGTCAGCCAATTTAAAGCCTTCTTTTGCGATATCTATATCAAGATAAAAGTCGGCAGGATATCTTCTGTTCCAGCGGTAAACTATTATCTCGGAAATAAATTCCATATGGTGCTTCATTTCTTTATTTTCGTTAAAGAAATATCCCTCTTTCGGAAATTCCTTTACGATTTCTGCCCCTTTGTTTTCAAAAAGCGTTTTTGAAAAAGCATCTATATAAAGCTTTTCTTCGCCTACCGTTTTTAAAACATCTTCGATTACAATTCTATCGCGGCTTTGCCTTTTCCCGCCGAACGTCATACCGTTTTTATCATCGAGGCAAACAAAAACCTTCATTTTATTCAGCTCCTTTTTTAAAGTATATCACAAATTAAAAATAAAAGCATCTTTATATTGAATATTTCTGATTTTTGTGTTAAAATTTTCTAAAATAATATAAAGGGGGATATCTTTATGATACACCTTTCAAAAAATGATATTTTGCTTTTTCAGGGCGACTCTATAACCCACGGTGGCAGAGTTTATAGCGATTGGGATATGAACCACATTATGGGGCATGGTTACCCCTCTATCGTTGCAGGCAAACTAGCCTTAGAAAATATAGAAAATGCGCCCGAAATTATAAACCGCGGAGTAAGCGGAGATACTGTCGGAAAGCTTATTGCCCGTTGGAACGAAGATACTTTAGCATTAAAACCTACTATACTGAGCTTACTTATCGGAACTAACGACTGCGGAGAATATGAAAGAACGGGCGTTGGCCCTACTCCCGAAATTTATGACAGAGAGCTTCGTTTTCTTTTAAACTATACAAAGGAAGTTCTCCCCGATATCAAGCTTATTATCGGCGAGCCATTTTATTTCGCGAAACCTTCAGGCTTTGAAAACGAAGAAGAGGCTGAAAAATTCCGCACTCGCGAGAAAAACACCTTTGAGTGCGCGGGGCTTGCCAGAAAAATAGCCGAGGATTTCGGAGCTGTTTTCGTCCCCTATTATGAAACCTTAAAAAAATATGTTGATATATGCCCTAAAGGACATATCATATGGGACGGCATTCACCCCACCTTTATAGGGCACGAAATTATGGCTCGACTTTGGTATGAAACGGTTGACAAAAGCGGTTTATTGAAATAGCAGAAAACGCCCGTTTATGAGTTTTCATAAACGGGCGTTTTTTACAATTTGTATAATTTTAATTGGAAATGCTTTTAGTTTAAAGAGTTGCCCCTTCGGTTTCTTTCAACGAGTTTGCCTTAGCCTTAGCTACTGCCTGACGAACAGGCTGAATACAACCTACCACACAAAGGAGAACGCCGATAGCTAAATCTCCCCAATAGCCGAGCGCTACATCAGGATCAACAAGATACAAATAAGACAATCTGAATGATTCGGCAAAAGAAAGCATATAATCAATTTCGCCCGCATTAAACCATTCTTTATGTGCGTTATACACATCTAATGTAAGGCAGAGATACCATGCAAGGGCAATTACAAGAAATGCTACTATAACAGAAATAACGATGCCTTTTATGCTCTCTCCCTTAGCAAAGAAGGCATATCCCTTAATAGCGCATATTACTGCAACTATACCGCTGATTGCGGCAAGGAAGCCAACCTGATAAAGAACAAACCATAAAACACCGCCTGCTAAAGCAAAAAGAAATGCACCTATTATTCCTGCAAGAACATTTTCTTCTTTCTTCTGAATTATAGGCTCAGCAATATTTATATTTGATTCCATGTTTTCGTTCATAGTTTTCCCCTTTTCGTTTTTATATTGTAATATTATCATATATTCGACAATATTGTCAACTTTTCGCCTTTATCTTCTTAAATACAACACTAATTACGGGCATTACTGCTGTTATAGCTATAAGCGCCGCGAGGAAGATGTTTTCGTTTGGTAAAAATGAGGTTGTCCCATCGTTATTTAAAACAGTCTCGGCATTTTTTAAAACTGCCGCGCCGATAGCAGGTCCTATAACTCCTGGGACTAGCACCTGAGAAAATATGCGAAGCCCTTGGAACATTCCCGCTTTACCTTTAGGGGTATAATCGCGGATTGCGGCGCCGAAGACCGCCATACCCATAAGATAACCGCTCATCATAAAAAGCGAGCCTATAAATACAGGAATTGTCGATTTTATAAAAAATAAAATTATGTAACCTAAGCTTAAAAACAAGATAGAGAAGAGAACAGAAAATTTAAAGCCCTTTTTATCGTAAACCTTGCCCCAAAAGGCTGTGCAGGCCGCGGCTACAATTATCGCGGGCGCCATTATAAGGACATAGTTTTCCATCCCAAGAGATTTCTCATAATATATTATAAGGTAAGGCATAAATATCTGTATCGAGATATTAAATACCGAAAAAGCGACTAAAGAGATATAGAGAAGGCTGTTAGCTTTAACAGTTGACGGCTTAAAACCAAAAAAAATGTTGGAAAAATATCCCGCTTCTGTAGGCTCGATTTCGGGCTCTTTAATTAAAAAGAATCCCAAAACACCTATTATAATAACAACCGAGCCGATAATTGAAAAAATAAGAGTCCAGCTCGAGGAAAGACTTAAATCGAAAAACATAAAGCCGCCGAAAACAACCAAAATTGCGACAAGCGGCATCATCGCGTTTATTCCCTCTGCCGCTCCGCGGCCCCCTGTATCAGCCGAATCGGTAATCCATGCATTAAATGCGGCATCGTTTGCAGTAGAGCCGAAGAAGGTCATAACACAATCGAGAATTATGGTAAGGGATACACCGAGAGAAGCGGCAGAAACAGTAAGCGGGAAAAGGGCGCTTATAATATCTGTTTTTAAAAGCGTAAAGCAGAAAATCGAAATGCCCCAAAGAATATAGCCGCCGCAAATAAATATTTTGCGCTTTCCTATTTTATCCGATAACGCTCCCATAAAAACAGTTGTAAGGGTTGCGGAAATTGCAGATGCCGCTACCATTAAGGATATATCCGATGCAGAGGCTGAGAACATATTATAGATAAATACATTGAAATACATATTTTCTACAACCCAAGCCACCTGACCTATTAAGCTAAAAAGGGTAAGCGCCAGCCAAAAGCGCCCCGAAAACTTCGATTTCATAAGATCCCTCCGTTTCTTAATAAAAATGTACCACAACTTTTCTTAAAAAGCAACAAAAACCGCCTTTTAAGGCGGTTTTGTTTATCGTATATTTATCTGGCAGGAGCGCATCGTTTCTATGGCAGCTTTATGCTTCTCTGGCGTTACTCCCGCGCAAAGCCTTTCTATTACGGATATCTCGCTTTCGGGGAAATTAGCCTTTAAGATCAAAGCATTTGATACAACACAAATGTCGGTACAAAGACCTATAAGCTCTATTTCAAACTCCTCTTCGCCTGCCGCCTCTTTTATAAAATCGGGCAAATCAACAGAGCCGAAGGTTACCTTTTCTACCAATGTATAGTTTTTCCCGCTCAGTGCCTCTTCAATTTCGCGGTCGAGCCGCCAGCCATCTGAATCCTTTATGCAATGTTCTACGGGGAGCTTCTCCCCTTCCGCGGTTTTTAAATAATCGGAAAAATGAGTATCAAGGGTAACAAAGATCTCGCCGTCAAACGAGCGGATATATTCTGCCGCTCCCGAAATTAGCGCTTCCGCTTCCCCAGTACCCAAGGCGCCCGAAACAAAATCATTCTGAATATCAACAACAACTAAGAACTTCTTCATTATTTATACCTCTCTTCAAAATCTTTTACAATCTTTTTCAGTGTGTAATCTATTTTCCTATCGCAAAAAGCTATAATATGTTCGGGAATTTCTTTATAAAAAGCTTCTGCTATTCCCCCTGCAATACAAGCCTCTGTGTCAGCATCTCCGCCAAGCGATATTGCATTTCGAACTGCGCTTTCGTAATCACCCGATTGCAAAAAAGCAATAATTGCCGACGGAACAGAATATGATGCCCTGCTGTTAAAAACATAGTTTCCCCGAATTTCGCTTATTGATTTTGATAAATTATATTTGAATTTCTTTTCTATTAACCTTTTGATTTCTTCTTTAGTTTGCCCGCTTCGAGCCAAAAATACCGAAACCGCTACCGCCTGAGCTCCTCGAATTGCTTCCGAGTTCTTATGAGTGTATAAGCAACTCGCTTTCGCCTGTAGCATAACTTGTTTTATAGAATTATATGCATAACCTATCGGTACAGCTCGCATAGCCGCGCCGTTACCATAACTTTTAACTCTTTTATAGGTTTCGCTTCTTGCCCACTCTGAAAACATATTTCCAAATCCCGCATTAGGGTAATAGGAATAATATTGCTTATACTGCCCCGCATATTCTAACGCTCTTTTTTGTAAAGAATGCCACGAAACCTCTTCATCGTTATTGAGTATCGCCTTACATACTGCGGCAATTAAAACACTATCGTCTGTAAAACTGCTATCAGGCAAAAAGTCAAAATTATAATCTTTGGTGCAATGAACTTCATAATATGAGCCTAAAATATCGCCATATAATGCGCCGAACATATATGCACCTCCGAAAACTTTAATGCACTACCTCTGTTTCAAAATATTTTATTTCGACATTTTCCGCCTTTTTTTGTTTATCCGCTATATGCTGCAGGATATAAAACAGGCTGAAATAAATTATTAAGAAAACAACATAGATAACTAAATAGAGCGGGTAATTAACACCCAAAAAGCACTGCACCTCGCCGTCGGGCATAAAGAACAGCGGGTCGGCTTCTATTTTAAGAAGAAAAATTTCTATAAAACCGTATCCGTAAATTATCATAAGCCCTATTATTTCTTTTATGGGCGGAAGCTTAAATTTAGTAAAGCCTAAAATTATAAGAGCTGCGGCGGTTATTAAAAGAAGCGAATGGGTAGCTATAGAATAAA
Organism: Oscillospiraceae bacterium; assembly: GCA_018110785.1. Lineage (GTDB taxonomy): Bacteria > Bacillota > Clostridia > Oscillospirales > JAGBHD01 > RGIG9114. The sequence goes on along the minus strand of JAGBHD010000048.1, from coordinate 663 downwards.
CATTCTCGAAAAGTATGTATTTATGATTAAAACCGACCGACGGATATGCGAAAAAAACTAAAGCATTTAAAATAGCGCAGATTGCCGCTAAATTATAAAAGGACTTTTTATTTAATACCGAAGCTAACATTATCATCCAACAAGATATAGCGCACCAAGGTCGAGGCAGAATAACCGTTAAAAAATAGTTCCATTCGAAATCATAGCCTCTGGAAAGATTTATAATTCTTCGGGACAACTCCAGAACAAATATTCCTATAGACAAAGCTATTATAACAGCTCTTTTGCTCTTCTCGCTTTTACTTTTTAAAAAGGATATAGCTATAATAGCAGCTATACAGAAAACTAATACCGAGATATGCAAAATACCCCATCTTCCGTTTACCTGAGAATTTTCGGGGTATACGCTGAATATCCAATCGTGTAAGGTCATTTTCTTCGCCCCTTTTCCCCTTTTTTCGACATTATTTTATCACTAACAGAGAAAAAACTCAACCCCCTACATTATATGAGCTAAAAAACAGGAATGACGAAGCATTCCTGTTTTTTAATATTCCGCGTTAACGGAGTAATCCTTTTTATAGCCGTGGGCGCCGAAAATTTGCCAATTCCCCGATCCGAGCCTTCCTATAACCGTCTGCCTCTCAAGAGCGCAAAGCTTGG
>JAGBHD010000047.1 GCA_018110785.1 Oscillospiraceae bacterium | reverse complement strand
GAGAAGAAGAAATAAGCTATAACTCCTATAAAAATTGCAACTAAGGCTGTTCTTGTTTTGCAGATAAGAATTGCACTGCAATTGATAAGCGCAATTGCAAGATACTTATACCACCTATCGGGATTTTTTGTAATTTTATAAACGCAAAGAACAACTATTATTTCAACTATGAAAGCATAATAGTTTGCATTGAAAAATGTAGATGCTGTTCTATGTTCCGAATCGGGCGTATATCTTACGATATAATCTATAAGCCCGATTACAAAGCTTAAAACGCTTAAAAGACAGATATTTTCGGTTATTCTTTCCCATAGCTTTTCATTCATAAAAGCACGGGCAAGAAAGCTGAAGACTATTAAAACGAGAATAAACAGTCCGCCACCTATACCTATAAGGTTTCCGTTTAGTATCGGAGAAATAAAGGCTATGATTCCGAAAAGCATAAAGGCTTTCCAATTTGAAACGGCGAAAACCCGATTTCTGGTATCTTTTCGCACAAGGGAAATTATAACGGTTATAAGAAGGGGTACTGCCGACAAGAAAAAGGGAAGAAAAATACTGATAGAATTTAAAAACAAAAGCTTTTCTTCAAAAGAATATTCAAGAAACTCCCTTTTTAAAGCACCGAAATAATTTTTTATTTTTTCCATTTTTGCCCCCCAAAAATGTTTATTCGAGCTCAAATGCTCCTGTATAAAGCTGATAATAGGTTCCTTTTTCAGCTATCAGCTTTTCATGGTTTCCGCGCTCAATAATTCTTCCTTTATCAAGGACCATAATAACATCAGAGTTTTTAACGGTTGAAAGACGATGTGCGATAACAAATACCGTTCTACCCTCCATAAGCTTATCCATACCCTTTTGAACTATTGCTTCTGTTCTGGTATCTATAGAAGAGGTTGCTTCATCTAAAATCATAACGGGCGGATCGGCAACGGCGGCTCTCGCTATTGCGATAAGCTGACGCTGACCTTGGGAAAGGTTAGCTCCGTTATTAGTAAGCTCGGTTTCATAACCACTTGGCAAACGGGATATAAAATCGTCTGCCCCTGCAAGTACTGCGGCGGCACGGCATTCATCATCGGTTGCATCAAGTCTGCCGTAACGAATGTTTTCCATAACAGTACCTGTAAAAAGGTTTGTATCCTGCAAAACTATTCCAAGAGAACGGCGCAGGTCTGATTTTTTTATTTTATTGATATTTATTCCGTCGTAACGAATCTTTCCGTCTTCTATATCATAAAAGCGGTTTATGAGGTTGGTAATTGTTGTTTTACCTGCACCCGTTGCTCCGACAAAGGCAACCTTTTGCCCAGGCTCTGCATAAACAGATACATCAGAAAGCACAGGCTTTCCCTCTTCATATGAGAAATCAACCTCGTTCATACGAACATCACCCTTTAAAAGGGTATAGGTTAGACGGCCGTCGTGGTGAGGGTGTTTCCAAGCCCATTTACCTGTTCTCTCTTCGGTTTCTATGATGTTTCCGTTTTCATCTACCTTAGCATTAACTAAGGTTACATAACCCTCATCAGTCTCTGCTTCTTGGTCCATAAGGGAGAAAATTCGTTTCGCTCCCGCCAAGCCCATTGCAACTGCGTTTATTTGTTGAGAAAGCTGGTTGATATTTCCTGTAAACTGCTTGGTCATATTTAAAAACGGAACTAATATGCTTATTGAAAATGCCATTCCCGATAAACTTAGGTTAGGAAGACCTGAAGCTAAGAAAAGTCCGCCGATGGTTGCAACCAAAACATAAAGCACATTGCCGATATTCATAATTATCGGACCTAAAGCGTTCGCATAAGAGTTAGCCTTGCGGCTATCCTCATAAAGAGCGTTGTTTATCTCATCGAATTCCTTTTTGCTGTCCTCCTCGTGGCAGAAAACCTTAACTACCTTTTGCCCATTCATCATTTCCTGAATAAAGCCCTCGGCAGCGCCTACCGACTTCTGCTGACGGATAAAGTATTTCGCGCTTCCGCCGCCGATTTTACCCGAAACAAACATCATTAAAATAATACCTGTAATAACAAGCATAGTCATCCAGACACTATAATAAATCATAATACTGAAAACGGCTACTACTATAATTACTGATTGTAAAAGCTGAGGCAATGAGCGAGATACAAGCTCTCTTAATGTGTCAATATCGTTTGTATAATGGCTCATTATATCGCCATGCTTATTGGTATCAAAATATTTAATCGGCAACGACTGCATTCCATTAAACATTTTTTTACGGAGCTTACCAAGGAAACCTTGGGTTATATATGCCATAAGCTGAGATTGCGCAGTTATAGCTACAGTTGAGATAATATAAAATCCTGCAAGAATTAAAACCAACGGCACAATTTCTTTTGCCGCCTGCGCCCAATCTCTGGCTACATACCATTTTTCGATAACGGCAATTACGTTTTGAATAAATACCGCAGGAATTGCGGCGGTTATTGCCGAAAAGATTATACAAAAAATCGTTACAGGAACTAAAACAGGATAAAAATTAAATAAAAGGCTTAAAATTCTTTTAAACATTCCGCCTTCCATTTTCGGCTTTTTCGGCTTATTCATTTTCATCCCCTCCGTTCGTCTGCTGAGCATATATCTCTTTATATATATCGCTGGAGTTTAAGAGTTCATCATGTGTTCCGAGGGCGGATATTTTTCCGTTATCCAAAACTATTATAACATCGGCATCTTCAACCGAAGCCACTCTCTGAGCAATTATTATCTTTGTTGTTTCGGGGATATATTTCTTAAATCCATCTCTTATCAGCGCATCTGTTCTGGTATCTACCGCGCTGGTAGAGTCGTCTAATATTAAAATTTTAGGCTTTTTTAGAAGCGCTCTCGCTATACAAAGGCGCTGCTTTTGTCCGCCCGAAACATTTGTTCCGCCCTGTTCTATTTTAGTGTCATATCCATCGGGGAAGGTTTTTATAAAATCATCTGCCTGCGCGAGAATGCAGGCTTCTTTTATTTCCTCGTCTGTTGCATTTTTATTGCCCCAACGAAGGTTATCCTTAATAGTTCCCGAAAAGAGAAGGTTTTTCTGAAGCACCATGGCAACCGAGTTTCTTAAAGCTTCTATATCATACTCCTTAACATCAATCCCGCCAACCCGAACTACACCCTCGGTTACATCATAAAGACGGGGAATCAGCTGAACTAAGGTCGATTTGCTCGATCCTGTTCCGCCGATTATGCCAACGGTCTGTCCGGACTGAATACTAAGGTTTATTCCCTCTAATGCTGCCCTTTTTGCAGAAGTAGAATATTTAAAGCTTACATTTTCGAAATCTATTGAGCCATCTTTAACCTCTATAATGGGGTTTTCGGGGTTTAAGAGAGTAGACTGCTCATTTAACACCTCGCAAATTCGCTTTGCAGATTCGGTCGACATAGTTAGCATAACATAAATCATCGAAAGCATCATAAGCGACATTAATATCTGCATACCATAGGTTAGCATCGCGGAAATCTGCCCTACATCTATAAGCTCTCCGCCGCTTGTAATAGTTAGGCGAGAGCCTACCAAAAGAACAAATACCATATTAAAATAAAGGCATATCTGCATTAAGGGGGTATTCAGGGCTACTATTCTTTCAGCCTTTGTAAAATCGGTGCAGATTTCATCTGCTGCCACACCAAATTTTTTCTTCTCATATTCTTCTCGGGAAAATCCCTTAACTACGCGCATAGCACGAACATTTTCTTCTATAGACTCATTAAGTCTGTCGTACTTTTTAAACACTCTTCTGAAAGCAGGCATAGCTTTTCTGCTTATCATAAAAAGGCCGAAAATCAAAACGGGAATAATTACGACAAATGTTCCTGCCAAGGCACCGCCCATTCTATATGCCATTATAATTGAAAAGGCAAACATCAAGGGGCTGCGAATAGCCGTTCTGATTATCATCATAAACGCCATTTGAACATTTGTTATATCCGTTGTCATTCTTGTAACCAATGAGGTTGCGGAAAATTTATCTATATTTTGGAAAGAGAAATCCTGAACCTTTCGGAATATATCCGACCTTAAATTTCTTCCAAATCCTGCCGATGCTCTAGCGCAAGTAAAGCCTGCGATTCCGCCGCATGCGAGAGAGCATACTGCCAATAAAAGCAGCGTTATTCCTATTTCGATTATTTCAGACATTTCGGCGCCTGCTTTAATCCTGTTAACAAGCTCTGCTGTTATAAATGGTATGTTTGTTTCTATAATTGCTTCAATAACGATAAAAATAAGCGTCATAATAGCCGGTGTTTTAAATTCTCTTATGCTTTTAGCAAGACGCTTTATCATAAAAATCCCTTTCTTTCGCTTTCAAAAATAATATTATATGTTAACTTTTTTATTATACAAAAAATTTCCTGATTTTTCAAGGTGATGAAATGTGAAATTTTTATGTAAACAAAAACCGACGGGAAATCCCATCGGTTTTAATGTTATGACAATATAGCTCTGTCGCTAAGCCCGCTGCCTGAAGCAGTTGAGAAAAGCTCAACTAACTGCTCAACAGTTAATTTTTTCTTTTCTTCTCCTTTTATATCTACAATAATTTTACCCTCGCTCATCATAATAAGACGATTCCCATGCTGAATAGCATCCTTCATATTATGGGTTACCATTAAGGTTGTAAGCTTGTTTTCTTCGATAATTTTATCCGAAAGCTCTAATACCTTAGCGGCGGTTTTCGGGTCAAGCGCGGCGGTATGCTCATCTAAAAGCAAAAGCTTGGGTTTTCTGATTGCCGCCATTAAAAGGGTTATTGCCTGACGCTGTCCGCCTGAGAGAAGGCCTATTTTTGTTGTAAGCCTATCCTCAAGACCGAGCTCAAATTCTGCGAGTTTCTCGCGGTACTGCTCTCTTTCGGCTTTGGTAATTCCCCAGCGAAGACTTCTCGCCTTTCCTCTTCTATATGCTATTGCGAGATTCTCTTCTATCTGCATATCGGGCGCAGTTCCCATCATAGGATCCTGAAAAACTCTGCCTAAAAATTTAGCTCTTTTATATTCGGGCATTGCTGTAATATCAATATCATCGAGAATAATTTTCCCCGAATCAGGTTTCCATGCTCCGCTTATAGCATTAAGCATTGTGCTTTTGCCTGCGCCGTTTCCTCCGATAACGGTTACGAAATCTCCGTCTTCAAGCTTTAAATTCAGCCCGTTTAAGGCTGTTTTTTCGTTTACCGTTCCGGAATTAAAGGTTTTATAAACATCTATTATTTCAAGCATTTTAAGCCTCCTCCTTTTTCTTTGGTTTGGAAAAATAGGTCTTTTTCCAATAAGGAATTGCTAAAAATACTGCAACCACCAAGGCTGAGAGCATCTTCAAGAAGTCGGTATCCAAGCCAAACCATAAAACTATCTGGAATACGATATAATAAACAACTCCGCCGAAAGCAACGCTTAAAAGATGGAGCGCGAAATTATGGATAAACTTTCCGAAAAGCGCCTCTCCGATTATTATTGCCGCAAGGCCGATAACAATTGCTCCGCGGCCCATTGAAATATCGGAAAATCCCTGATACTGAGATAAAAGCGCACCCGCAAGAGCAACAATTCCGTTTGAAAGCATAAGTGCGAGAATTTTATTCATTGTTGTATTTATTCCTTGTGCGCGGCTCATATTTATATTGCTTCCTGTAGCTCTTATTGAAGCTCCTTTTTCGGTTCCGAAAAACCAATAAAGAATCGCTACAACAGCGAAAACTACGAGAATTACAACAAAAATGGTATTCTGATAAAAAGGAACACCTTTTATTTTTGTTAAAGAAACAGGCAGGTCATATTTCCAACTGTTAATAGCCTGATTTGCTTTGCCCATAATTTTTAAGTTTATCGTATATAAAGAAAGCTGAGTTAAAATACCTGCAAGTATAGGAGGAATTCCCATAGCGGTATGGAAAACACCTGTCATAAGTCCTGCGAGCATTCCCGCTATAACTGCGGCAAATACCGCAATCGGAACAGGTACTCCTGATATAATAAGCATTGTGCAAACTGCACCGCCCGTACAAATCGAGCCATCAACCGTTAGGTCTGCAAAATCCAAAATTCGATATGTAACATAAAGACCTATTGCCATAATTCCCCATATAAGTCCCTGTGCTACAGCACCGGGCAAGGAATTAAGCAGTTCTAATATCGCCATTTTCTTCCTCCGTTTTCGCGCGAAAAAGGCAGCGCCTTTGCTGCCTTTTTCACACTTATAAATTTTTTATTATTTCTCTATTGCTATGTAATCCTGAGGGATTTCAATGCCAAGCGCATTTGCGATTTCAGCATTGTATTTCTTTGTAAACTTAGGAGCATACTCGATAGGCATTTCAGAAATGTTAGCCTCTCCTGTTAATACCTTTGCTGCCATAAGTCCTGTTGCATATCCGAGATCATAATAATCAATAGTAAGTGTTGCAACGCCGCAGCCTTTGCAGGTGCTTTCCTCGCCTGCGATAATCGGAATTTCGGCAGGACGGCAAACACCATCAATAATTCCGGTTGAGCTTGCTGCTTTATTATCGGTAGGAATATAGATTGCTTCTACCTCGCTTACTGCCTTTGTGCAGATAGCTGAGATATCATTTCCATCAGAAAAAGCATATCTTTTGGTAGTTATGTTCTTAGCGGCTAAATACTTTTCAACCTCCTGAACCTGATAAAGAGAGTTTGCCTCGGAAGAACAGTAAAGAATACCAACTGTTTTAACATCGGGCAAAAGGGTTGTTATCATTTCTGCCTGCTCATCTAAAGGAGCTAAGTCAGATGTTCCGGAAATGTTTCTGCCAACAGTTCCCGAGAAGTTCTCAATTTCCAAAGCTACTCCATACTCGGTAATAGAAGTTCCTAAAATCGGAATAGTTGAGGTTATGTTCGCAGCCGACTGCAATGCAGGTGTTGCGTTAGCCATAATCAAATCAACATTTTTGGAAACAAAGCCGTTTACGATAGTAGGACAGTTTGTACTGTCGCCCGAAGCGTTCTGCTCGTCAAATTCTACCTTGTCGCCTAATTTCTCTACTAAAGCATCTCTGAAGCCTTTAGTTGCAGCATCTAAAGCAGCGTGCTGCTCAAGCTGTACGATTCCTACAAGATATTTTTCATTATCGGTAGGGGTTGTGCAAGCGCAGAGCGAAAAGAGCATCAATGCGCTTAAAAGGATTGCCATAATCTTTTTCATCAAAATCACCTCTTGTTTTTAGCCGAACTCTTTTTCGGCTTGCAGATATTGTAACACTTTAAATCGGCAAAGTCAATAGCATATTGAAATTTCGCGGTGTTAAATTAAGAAAACCATCATATCTTCTATTAAGGGGGATTTTTGATGGGCAAAAAACTATTTCATATCGCTGTTTTTTTATCAGCCGCTATACTTTTTATATCAGGTGTTTTTTTCGGGGAAAAGGAATCGGAAAAAACAAAGGAATTGATAACTGAATGCTTTTCTTTGAGCTTTTCGGCGGGAACTGTTCGCCATTTTAAAAGCGATGATTTTCTTTTAAATTTAAACCTTCATGGCAGCGGAGCTTCGGTTTTGAATTTCATTACTCTTCCGAAAGGTGAGCTTTCTTTTAAAGGCGAAAAGATAACCTCGGAACAATCGGTTTCTTTTTCAGAGCTTTCTTCTCTATCCTATTATTCCGATTTCTCGGAAAACGATTTTTTCGAGGTGAATATAGGAAATATATCTGCATTGGTAAGCATGATTCCCTGCGATGAAAAAAATCTTTCGCCTACAGGCTCAAACATCTCTTTTGCTACCGCCGCTGATATAGCCATCTGCGATAGCTTCCCTGTTTTTGATTCAGACGGCGATCCTATTGAAATAAAAATTACCTCTGAGCCAAAAAAAGGGCTTCTCTCCTTAAACGGAACCTCTTTTACATATACTCCTTTTCCAAAAGGAACGGGCATAGATAGCTTCCGCTTTGTAGCTATCGATAAATACGGGAACTACTCCAAGGAATATACAGCCTCTATAACAATAGAAACCGTATCTTCGGCGCACTATTATACCGATACTGCTTCTTGCAGCGGAGCCTTTGCCGCCGTAAAGCTTTCCGAAAAGGGTATTTTCAGCGGTGAGAAAATAGGAAATATTAGGGTATTTCGCCCCGAAAAAGAGGTAGAAACGGGAGAATTTCTGATGCTTTTAAATGAGGTTGCCGAGATTTTTGACCCGCCCGCCGTTTGCTTTGATACGGGGCTTTCCTCAAATGCCGAAACCGAGGATTACCTAAAGCCCTATATAAAAACCGCTGTAGAAACGGGATTAATATCCGATTATTCCCCCGACACAGCCCTTACTAAAGAAACCGCATATTTTTATGCGGCAAAAATGTTGGGACTGCAAAAATCAGGTGCTACCTCTGTTATCTTTCCAAGTATTTCTTCTGTAAACCCCGATTATCTTCCCGCCTATCTCAGGCTTTTAGAGGCGGGTTATATAACCTTTGAGGACACCTCAGAGCCAAAATCAGCCTTTACCCGAAACGATTTGGCAAGGCTTTTATATAATATATCGGAAAGCTGAAAAATCGCAGGGAAAAATTCCCTGCGATTTTTCATTCTATAGTTTCTTCTGTTTTTGTTTCCGAAGATTCCGCCGAAGCAGTATCCTCGGAGGATACTTCCTCTTCAGGCAAACTCTCATCATTTATAATATCCGATTCCTCATTTACCTTAGAGCTTTCCTCAAAGGTTGGCTTTGTTCCGCCCCAAATAGAATACCATATATCGGGCATTAAAACCTTTGGATTAGCTGTAGCGCGGGCAACATCAACATCTTCTGTTTCCCCCTCGCGCACCTTACGGGCAACAACAACAACTCTTTCATCTGAAAAATCAAATCCGCAGGTTGATAATGTTAAAAGCTTATCGCTCGGATGAACATCTACCGTTGTATTTATAATAGTGCGCTTTTTGCATTCGTCTATAAAATCATAAAACTCTTCATCGGTAGTTGCATTTATAAAGTTATGATAGTCGAAATATTCTCCTCTGTTAGGGTTTCCGTCTGTAATCATAACATAAAGCACCTTCCAAGCAGACTCTTCATAAACCGAGTCGTAAGTAAAGATAGGATTTTCTTTATAAAAAGCAAGTTTTCTGTAATTTAAGAGAGAGGCGAACATACGGTCAGGCTTTACATTATGGCCGTATATAACCGTATTGGTATTATTAAGTCTTGGACTGCACCTGTAATCCATAAAAGGAACGCCATGGAAATTATCCTTTTTATAAAAATCCTTTTGCAGATAAAAATCATTATCCTTGGTAATAACAACAGGCAGATCTATGGTATCTCCAACCTTAACCCAGCCTACTATATCCTCATTTATTTCATAAAGACTTGCAAATTTTTCCAGATATCCCTCGGGCAGATTTGCTATCTGCTCTTTTGTTGCGGGAGCATCGGTTATGCTTTGCAGCTTTTCATACTGCCTATCGGTTGAAAGACGGGTTAAAAAATAATTTCCTATATAAACGGAGCTTCCTATAAAAACACATATTGCAACCAAAAACACCGATTTTCTGATGATTTCTGACCGCTCATCGCCCTTAAAAGGAATAAGATAGCGAACAGCCTTTAAAGCCGCGTCTTTAACCTTTAATAAAAATTTTTTCGGAGAAATTTTGTCTGCCGAGGAAATCAGCATATTTTTAAACACTTCGGTTTCTTCCAATGCTTGATTTATCATATAAAGCGCAAAAAGGATAGTTTCCTTTCTTATTGCATCGCGCGACTTGTTTTCGCCCAGCTCTAATTTCTGAGCGGTATATCCGTCTTTCGTTGCAATTCCAATGTAAACAAGCCCTACCTGAGTTTCGGAAGATTCATCAGGTCCCGCAAATCCCGTTATGCTGATACCTATATCAGAAGCGGCAGTGTGGCGAACATTCTGCGCTAATTCCTCAGCTGTTTGACGGCTTACCGCGCCATAAGAATTTAAAGTTTTCTCCGAAACATTAAGTATTTCTGCCTTTGCCTCATCGGAATAAACTGTCATACCAAGCTCAAAAACGGCGCTTGCTCCGGGAATATCGGTAATTCGTTTACTTAAAAGTCCGCCTGTGCAGGATTCTGCAATAGATATCTTTTTCTCTCTATCTAAAAGCTTTTTAACTATTATTTCGGCGAAATCCTCGGTTTCAAAGCTATAAACGGCAGAGCCGAAGAGCTTTTCTATTAAAGCTTTAACCTCTTTTTCATTCTCGGTTTGAACTTCAATAACAACACCGTTTTCGCCTAAACGGCAGGAAAGGGCGGTTCCTTTAGGGAAGTTTTCTTCTTCCAGCCGCTTTTCTACATCGGCTTTTACCGCAGGAAACAAATAGGCACAAAATTCAGTTTTTAAAACATTGTTTTCCATTAAAACTCATTCCTTAAAATAATCTTTTCTTTTGCCCCAAATGCCTTGTTTATAAGCTCTTCTATCTCTAATCGCTCTTCCTCTTTTTCTATCTCCTCTATTGTCGGGTGGGTTTTAGGGTGCTTAGGTGTAAATACCGTACAACAGTCCTCATAAGGCTGAATAGAGGTTTCAAATGTTCCTATTTTTCTCGATACCTCTATAATATCATTTTTATCCCAACCAATAAGCGGTCTGAAAACAGGCATTCCCGCAACCTTATCTGTACAAGCTATAGCCTCCATCGTCTGAGAAGCAACCTGCGCTATGCTCTCGCCCGTTATAAGCGCGCCGCAACCAACTTCCCTTGCAGTCATTTCTGCAATTCTCATCATAAAGCGGCGCATAATAACCGTAAAATATTCTTCGCGGCAGTTATCCCTTATTTTTTCCTGAATTTCGGTAAAAGGAATTATAAAAACCGACATTCTGCCGCACCAATCGCAAAGCTCTTTTCCTAACTCCAAAACCTTGTTTTTAGCGCGTTCGCTTGTATATGGTGGGCTTACAAAATGAATAGCCGCCAATTCTACGCCTCTTTTAGCCATTAAATATCCCGCTACAGGACTATCAATTCCGCCCGATAAAAGAAGCATAGCCTTTCCGCTTGTTGAAAGGGGCATTCCGCCCGCACCCTTTATCTGAGAAGCGTGTATATATGCGCTGAAATCTCTTATCTCAACTATAACGGTTACATCAGGGTTATGAACATCAACCGTTAAATGAGGAAATCTTTCTAAAATATATCCGCCAAGCTCGGCGCATATTTTAGGGGTATCATAGGGAAAGGATTTATCGCTTCGTTTTGCGGCAACCTTAAAGGTACGAGCCGACATAAGCTCATCTTCGAGATAGTCTACCGCCGCTTCGCAAATTTTATCAAAATCCTTTTCTACAGCGGCGGAGCGCTGAAAAGCGGCAATTCCGAAAACCTTTTTTATTCTCTCAACAGCCTCGTCAATATCCATATCCTCATATAAAGGCTCTAAATATATGGTAGACTGCGCCTTACGGATATTCCATTTTCCAAGACTTTTTATTCGGCGGCGGACATTCTTCATTAAGGTTTCCTCGAAGCTGTTTCGATTAAGACCTTTTAATGCAATCTCACCGTCTTTTATAAGGATAACTTCTTTCATTTCTATCTCCTAAAAACTTTTGATTAAAACCTCTTCTGCTTTTTTCAAAACCTCTATAAACCTCTCGGCTTCGGATAATGTATTCTCACCCGAAAGGCTAACCCTTACGGCGGATAAAACGCTTTCTCGCGGAAGCTTCATATCGGTTAAAACGTGGCTGCTTTTGCCCTTAGCGCAGGCAGAGCCAGAAGACACATAAATTCCGTTTTCTTCAAAAAAATGCAGAAGCACTTCGCTTTTTATCTTATTGGTAGAAAAATTTAAAACATAATCGTTGGCATCGGGCGGAGAGGTAATCGTTACCCCCTCTATTTCCTTTAAATGTTCCCTTAAATAGCCGTTTATCATATGAACTGTTTTTTCATTTTCAGCCATTTTCTCGTAAAACTCTTTTGCCGCCGCCGCAAAGCCCGCTATTAAAGGTGTGCTTTCCGTTCCGGGACGAAGAGAACCCGCCGCACCGTAAATCAAGGGGGTTATACGAACGCCCTTTTTTATTATAACAGCGCCGATACCCTTAGGCCCGTGTATCTTATGGGCAGATATGGTTATTATATCGGCGCCGAGCTTTTTAAAGCTTATCTCTTCCTTGCAAAGCGCAGAAACACAGTCGATATGAATAAGGGTTTCGGGATTTTTAAGCTTTATCCTTTTTATGGCGGATTTAACATCTGTTCTGCTTCCCGTTTCGTTGTTAACCAAAATAAAGCTTACCAAAGCGGTTTTTTCGTTAACAGCCTCTATTATCTTTTCGATATCTCCGCTTCCCGAAGACAGCGGCGGAATTTCCGAAACACTGAAGCCTTCATCTTTTAATTTTGCGGCTGTAGCAGTAACAGATTCATGTCCCGCTGAGTCGAGAACATATTCGTTAAATCGGCGCTTTCTCGCATAAAGGGCGCCGCGAATGGCGAGGTTATTCGCCTCTGTTCCCGAAGAGGTAAAAACTATATCAGCATTATCCGAAGAAAGAATTTTCGCTAAAACCTTTTTTGCATTTATAATTTCTTCTTCAGCCGAAATTCCGAGATTATGTAAAGAAGCGGGATTTCCGAAATTTTCCGTCATTACGCGCAAAACTTCCCGCGCCGCTGTGTCGCTTACCTTAGTCGTCGCCGCGTTATCGAAATATATCATTTCTTCCCCCTCCTTAATTTTTCCGATTATAGTTAAAACAATTATACAATAGCGCGATATGTTTTTCAAGTTTTATAAAAAGAATATTTAAGGTAAAAACGGGAAAAAATACTTAAAAATAAAAAGGAGTGTCAAAAATAAATGATAAAACTTCGCCGCCGCGCTATAGTTAGGATAGTTTCCTATCTTTTAGCCTTTTCTATTTCCTTGGGAATTTTGGTAGTGTCCAGCGAAATGAAGATAACCGAGCTTCAAAGCGAACTTACAAACGAAGAGATTCGCTCTTTAAACGATATTAGTACTTATATGGATAATATCGAATCTACCGTTTTAAAAGGAATTTATTCCTCATCAGATGAGGCTTTAAGTGCCGTTGCCGCAAACCTCTCGGCGCAGACCGCCGCCGCAAGATATGCCCTCGGCACCCTTTCGAACAGCGGCTCTCTTTTAGACCGCACATATTTTTTCTTAGCTCAGGTCAGCGATTTCGCCGCCGCTCTTTCGAGAAAATCGGGCGAGGACCAAAAAATAACCGAAGCCGACGCCGAAACGCTTTATACCTTTATGGGCTATGCCCAAACTATAGGAAATGAAATTTCCGACCTTTTATCAAAGGTCCAAAGCGGAGAAATAAGCATAGCCTCCGACCTCTCACCAAACGAGCGCTCGCTCTCTGATGCAGTCGGCTCTTCTATTTCGGTTATTGATGAAAACTTCTCAGAATATCCTACGCTGGTTTATGATGGTCCCTTTTCCGACCATATTATGAATAAAGAGCCTCTTATGACTAAAACTACGGAAATTTCCTCATCTGCGGCTCGGGCTATAGCGGCTGAAGCTATCGGAGCCGACCCTGCTGCCCTTTCAGAATCCGAGCCGACAGAGGGAACTATGCCCGCTTATAACTTCTCGCAAGAGGATACCTCTGTTTCTGTCAGCCGCGGCGGCGGATATCTTATATATATGATAAAAAATATCCGCCCTGCCGATATAGCTTTATCCGCGGAAGATGCAATAATCAAAGCAAGGGAATATCTGTCCTTTATCGGATACGAAAATATGACCGAGAGCTATTATGAAATATCCGACGGTATCTGCTATATAAATTTTGCGGCTGAAAGCGGCGGCGTTATCCTCTACCCCGACCTTGTTAAAATAGGCATAAGCCTCGAAAACGGAGAGACCCTCTCCTTTGATGCAAGAGGATATCTCGTAAACCATACCGAGAGAAATCTTCCCGCCCCCGCTATTTCTTTGGAAGAAGCTAAAACCCGTCTGCCCTCTTCCGTTTCCGTAATCTCTTCCCGTCTCGCCCTTACCCCCGGCAGAGATACAGAAGAACGCCTTTGCTACGAATTTCGCTGCAAAGGCGCAAGAGAAGAAAATCTTTTAATATATGTAGATGCCCTTTCGGGCGAAGAGGTAAGCGTTCTGATTCTCTTAATCGGCGAAAACGGAACTCTGGCAATATAAAAAAGACTCGCGGTAGGAGGATTCCCTATCGCGAGTATTTTTGTTAGATAATTTCTAAGAGCTTATTTGTGAAGTCGGTGCAGTTAGGGCCGTCTTTAGTTCCTGTTGGAACAATCGATTTATCTTCACTTATCTTTTCGATTGCGGTTATGAGCTTTTCTGCTTTATCTACTAAACCGATATGGCGAAGCAACATTTCTGCCGCCTTTAAAATGCTTCGCGGGTCTGCTTTATTTGCGATTCCCTCTTCAACCATTCTCGGAGCTGAGCCGTGGATTGCTTCGAACATAGCGTATTTATCGCCTATATTTGCGCTTCCCGCTGTTCCGACACCGCCTTGGATCTGAGCCGCTTCATCGGTTATGATATCGCCATAGAGGTTAGGAAGCAAAAACACCTTGAAAGAACTTCTGATATTCTCATTTACAAGGTTTGCCGCCATAATATCTATATACCATTCATCGGTTTCGATTTCCGGATATTCTTCTGCTACCTTATGGCAAAGGGCGGAAAACTTACCATCGGTCTTTTTCATAATATTGGCTTTTGTTACGATAGAAACTCTGCCCATATTATTGTTTTTTGCATACTCGAAGGCGCTTTTAGCTATTCTCTGAGTTCCGCTTTCGGTTGTTACCTTAAAATCTACCGCTAATTTTTCGGGAAGCTCAATTCCTCTGGAGCCTAAGGCATACTCGCCCTCGGTATTCTCTCTGAAGAATATCCAATCTATATTCTTCTCGGGAACTGAAACAGGGCGGACATTGGCATACAAATCGAGTTCGCGGCGGAGTGAAACATTCGCGCTTTCCATACTGCCGCCTTTGGGAGTTGTTGTTGGTCCTTTTAAGAGGACATCGCAGGATTTGATTTCACAAAGGACATCGTCGGGAACGGATTTTCCTTTCTCCATTCTGTTTTCGATAGTGAGTCCTTCGATGTTTTTAATAACTATTTTTCCGCTTTCGATTTCCTCTTTCAAAAGCTTATTCAAAACCTTTTCGGCTTCGCCTACTATGAGGGGGCCTATTCCGTCGCCTCCGACGACACCGATGGTTATGGTATCTTTTTCTGCCGCAGTCGCGTTCTTTTCTGCCGCCATTCTGTCTTCGCGAGCTAACTGCTCGCGGAGGATAGCTTTAAATTTTTCGGCTGATTCGTTTATAAATGCTTCGTAATTACTCATTTTCGCTATTCTCCTTTGCATAGGCGAGCAAACTTCCTGCCTTTAATATTCCTTTTTGTCTTTCGGTAAAACTACAAGTTAAGGGGATTTTTTCGCCCGTTGTTTCATCGGTTAAGATGATTTCTCCGCTATTCATTCCCTCAAAGACATTATCCAAAACGAGATTATCGCCCTCGGAGAGCTTATCGTAATCCGCCTCGTTTTTAAAGGTTAAGGGAAGAATTCCCGCATTTATTAGGTTTGCGGCATGAATTCTTGCAAAGCTCTTTGCGATAACTGCTCTAACTCCTAAATAGAGAGGAACTAAAGCCGCATGCTCTCTTGAAGAGCCCTGACCATAGTTTATTCCGCCTACGATTATGCTCTTCCCTGCCGCTTTTGCTCTTTCAGGGAAATTCTTATCGCAAACTCCGAAACAGAAGGTTGAAAGATAAGGAATGTTAGAACGGTAAGGCAGAATTTTTGCGCCTGCGGGCATAATATGGTCGGTTGTTATATTATCGCCTACCTTTAAAACAAGAGGAGCGGCAAGAGAATCGGTTTGAGGAATAGATTTCGGGAACTCTTTAATATTAGGTCCTCTTCTTACCTCTAATTTCTCTGCTTCCTCCTCGCTTGCGGGAGGAATAACCGAGCTATCGTTTATTTTAAAGCTTTCGGGCATTTTAATTTCGGGCATTTCGCCGAGTTTACGGGGATCGGTTATAACGCCGAAGAGGGCTGCGGCTGCGGCGGTTTCGGGAGATACTAAATAGACCTTACCATCAGCCGTTCCGCTTCTGCCTTCAAAGTTTCTGTTAAATGTTCTAAGGCTTACGCCGCCCGAAGAGGGAGAGAAGCCCATTCCGATACAAGGTCCGCAAGCGCATTCCAAAACTCTTGCGCCAGTTTCGATCATATCGCTTACAGCGCCGCAGTCTGCAAGCATTGAAAGCACCTGCTTAGAGCCGGGACTTATAGATAAACTTACAGAAGTGTCGATGGTTTTGCCCTTTAAGATAGCGGCAACCTTGAGCATATCATAAAGCGAAGAGTTAGTACAAGAGCCGATGCAGACTTGATCGACCTTAGTTCCCTCGATCTCGCTTACCTTTTTTATATTATCAGGGCTATGAGGACAAGCAATTAAAGGCTCTAATTCCGAGAGGTTTATATCTATTACACGGTCATAAACTGCATCGGGATCGGAAGAAAGGGGAGTATAATCCTCTTCTCTGCCCTGCTTTTTAAGAAATTCCCTTGTTATTTCATCAGAGGGGAATATAGAGGTTGTAGCGCCGAGCTCGGTTCCCATATTGGTAATTGTTGCTCTTTCGGGAACTGAAAGGGTTTTAATTCCCTCGCCGCCCCATTCGATAATAGCACCGACTCCGCCTTTAACCGATAAAATTCTGAGAATTTCCAAGCTAACGTCTTTCGCGGTTACATAGGGAGAAAGTTTTCCTGTTAAATTAACCTTATACATTTTAGGCATTGTTATATAGTAAGCGCCGCCGCAAAGAGCCGCCGCAACGTCAAGTCCGCCTGCGCCAAAGGAAAGCATACCGAGTGAGCCGCCTGTAGGTGTATGAGAGTCGGATCCGATTAATGTTTTACCCGGCTTTCCGAAACGCTCTAAATGCACCTGATGGCAAATACCGTTTCCGGGGCGGGAAAAATAGATACCGTGTTTTTTTGCTACCGACTGGATATAAAGGTGGTCGTCGGCATTTTCAAAGCCCGACTGCAGGGTATTATGGTCGATATAGGCAACGCTTTTTTCGGTTTTAACCCTTTTAACGCCCATACTCTCGAATTCTAAGTAAGCCATAGTTCCTGTTGCGTCCTGAGTTAAGGTTTGGTCTATTTTAAGCCCGATTTCGGTACCCTTTACCATTTCTCCGCTTACTAAATGGCTTTTAATTATTTTTTCTGCTATGGTAAGTCCCATTATTATTTCTCTCCTTTGAATATTTTATATGCGGCATTTTTAACATGGGTTTCTGCCGCCGCCTTTGCTTCTTCTGCATTTCGCGAGGCTATTGCTTCATATATTGCCCGATGCTCTTTTAAAGAAGAGATCGCGCGGTCTTTATCGGAAACAGATGCCTTTCTGTACCGCTGAGCCTTTCTATGAAGTAGCTTTAAGGTATTATAATATGTTATACTGCCGCTTCCGCGATATAGGATATTATGAAATTCGCTATCGACCTCTTTCATTCGGTCGGCATCCTTTTTCATCGCATAAAACTCATGTAGCTCTAATCTTTCATAAAGCTCTTTTATTTCTTCCTCGCTCATATTTTTCGCGGCAAGGTATGCGGCATCGCTTTCGATTTTTAAGCGAATATTAAAGATGTCTTGAATATCCTCATTAGTAACCCCTATTACAACCGCGCCGCGCGAGGTTTCCTCTATAAGGTCTTCCTGAGAGAGCATTCTCAGCGCCTCTCTGACGGGAGTTCGGCTGACACCCAAATCAGAGCAAAGCCCAAGCTCGGTTATTATATCGCCGCGCTGATAGGCTCCCGATAGAATATCGGTTTCAATCCGCTCAAAAACCTGCATAGCCAAAGATACCTGCTTATGATCCATAATATCTTCTCCTTATGCTTTAAATCTGCCCGGAGCGATTTTCTCAATCTGTTCTACTAATTCATAGCTTGATATAGAGGTTTGTCTGTCGTTTTCGTATTCATTATCAACCCACTCTTTAAGGCGGACAACAACTTCATCTTTTTTATCTACTTCGTTTTCCTTTGTTAAGTGATAATGTCCGTTTATCCAATAAGCTATTCCCGCAAGACCTGAGGTTTTGCTAACTAAAACTGTCGGCTTTCTGTTAAGGAGCTTTTCTGTATTGAATATGTTATAAATCTCTTCGTCCTTAAGCATTCCGTCGGCATGGATGCCCGCTCTTGTTGCATTGAAGTTTTCTCCGATAAAGGGTGTCATAGGCGGAATTTTATAGCCCATCTCCCTTTCGAAAAATTCAGCAATTTCGGTTATAACGGTTGTATCCATTCCGTCTAAGGAACCGCGAAGAGAAGCATATTCCATAACCATAGCTTCCAAAGGAATATTTCCCGTTCTCTCTCCGATACCGAGAAGCGAACAGTTTACCGCCGAGGCGCCATAGAGCCAAGCGGCGGAAGCATTTGCAACCGCTTTATAGAAATCGTTATGTCCGTGCCACTCGAGCATTTCCGAGGGAACATCGGAATAATGCTGAAGACCATAGATAATTCCAGGAACACTTCTCGGAAGCGCTACCTCGCTATAGGGAACGCCATATCCCATTGTATCACAGGCGCGGATTTTAACGGGGATTTTAGCCTCGGTAGAGAGCTTCATAAGCTCATTAACAAAGGGAACAACAAATCCATAGAAATCGGCTCTTGTTATATCCTCTAAATGACAACGGGGCATAACTCCTGCCGCAAATGCCTCTTTAATTGTTGCAAGGTAATGGTCCATTGCCTGCTTTCTTGTCATTTTAAGCTTTTTAAATATATGATAGTCGGAGCAGGAAACTAAAATTCCCGTTTCGCGGATACCGAGGTCGCGCACTAATTTAAAGTCCTCTTTGGTTGCTCTTATCCAGGTGGTAATCTCGGGGAATTTAAGCCCTAATTCCTGACATTTTTCGAGCGCTGTTCTATCCTTTTTGCTGTAAACAAAAAACTCGGTCTGGCGGATAATTCCATAAGGTCCGCTGAGTTTTGACATGAGCTTATAAAGCTCAACTATCTGCTGAACTGTATACGGCTCAACCGACTGTTGACCGTCGCGCAGAGATGTATCGGTAATCCAGATTTCCTCAGGCATTCCCATAGGTACTCTGCGATGGTTAAAGGGAACTTTCGGAACATCCGAATAATTATATATATCCCTATAAAGATTCGGCTCTGCCACATCCTTTAAGGCATATTTAAAGTTTTTCTGTTCAAGCAAATTTGTTTTGTTAGATAGCTCCAACATATAATCACTTCCTTCCATTGTATACAATTATACAATTATACCTTTCCCTTGTCAATAGCTGTGTGTTCTTTTATGAAGAACACACTATGAATTGCAAGTTCGTGGTTGCATGAATTGAAAGTTCGCTCTTTCATAAATTGCCTGCGGCATAAATTGCGCCTTCGGCACATTTGTTGCAATTCAATTCATGGAGTAAAGCGAGAAATTAAGGCGCCGCCAATTTATGGTGCGTTAGCATCAATTCATTAGGAAGCAAAATACTTCAGCAAAACAAAAAACGCCTTAGATTCAAAAGAAATGAATCTGAGGTATTTTTTATTCTTTTTTGCCACAATGCCGCGATTCTACCAGTAGTAGAGTTCAAAAATAGGCGCGGAGTTGGGGGATATAAGCGTATAAAGTTGTGAAAAATTCCACCCTGCTGTGTAGCAGGGTGGAATTCATATGGTGAAATATTCTTTTTTAGTCTATCCACTTGACAGGGCGGTACATCAAAAAAGCATATCCTCTTAGTTTTGTCTTCTTTAAAAATATTATTTTCGCTTCCCGATAACTTTACAAATTATAGGTCCATAGTCGATATCAGGCTTAGGTCCGCCAATCTGCTCAACAAGGTAGGTTGATAAATAGCCTTCTTCGTCTCTTGAAAAAGTGTATTTATTTGTAGTTAATAGCTTGGTATCGGGTGTATATCGGCTCCAATAAAGTGTTTTCATTAAATCGTTTTCATATTCTATGATTTCTTCATTTATCTCAAAACACTCATCTTTCCATAAAAGAGCGTTATCATATTTTATAAGCTTCCCGTTTTCGTAGTGGCACTCTGATATAAATGAAAGGCTATAATCATAGTAAAGACCGTAAACCTTATCTTGTTCATATATAAACAGCTCTGTAGAAACAGTTTTAAATTTATTGTATTTATTACAACAAATCATATTGTCCTTATCGTCAAAAATATATTCGTAAGTACATGCTCCGGGTTTAGGAATTCTTTTATAAAGCCTTCCTCTGTTGCACCCACCGACGACCAAATCCAAAGAACTCGGAGAATAAAAGCCTCTGTGGATAGTTTCTCCGCCCTTAGAATATTCTCTCCTATATGCTTTCGCCGAAACATCAGCATTCAATTTTTTAAAAGAGCGGGCATATTGCTTCTTCAAGGCTATATACTTTTGTTTAAGCTGTTCAAACGGCTCGCATCTTTTTAGATTTTCCTCTGACCGATTATATTTACGAAGCTCTTTTAACCCCTTAAGGATAAAATCATTTTCCATACATTATTTCCTCCTTAATATGATACCTTCCCATTTAGGTCTAACAAAAAAGACTTATTATCTTTAGAGTATTTATAGATAATTCCGATTGCTTTATCCTACTATCATAAATATAAAAAACATCTGTTTTTTTCAAAGCAAACCATCTTATATTCTGCTTCTTTGTATTTCTATACGAAATTTAGCGCTTTCCCCCGCAATTTTAATAAGTACAGTCTTGTTCGCTATATCATTAAGGATTATTTCTTCAGTTTGGTTTATATCAACGCTTTTATAATATTCCCCGTCTATTAAGATCGCTATCTCAAAGTTACCTTTTTCTACATTACTCGTTATATTTAATACTAATTGATTCTCATTAACCTTTGTCGATTGCATTATCCTTACGCCGCTTAAAGTTTCCGCTTGTAAGGACACCTTATCATAATCGTAATCTTTTAGATACCATTTTTCGACATTAGACTGGTTTCCTTTTTGGGATTCTCCAGACCATAGCATAGTATATTCATTGTCATCGCTTAATATATCCTCTCTTTTTATGGTATTAAGCATATAATTGTTGGGGCCGTTTGTGTCATCAATAGCATTGTTAAAATGTTCCTTTATTCCCCGCACAAAAAACGGCAACGCGGTTGAGCAAAATACTATCATTATAATAATTGCTATTGTGGCAATTAGAATCAGGTTCTTTTTGCTATCGGGAGCTTTTTTATCACTATCTTTTGTAATATGCTGGTCTTTTTTATGTCCGTCCTCATTTTTGCCTTGTAGCTTTATAAGAGCAAAATTCGTTAATGTCAGAATTAAAGCGGAAACAATAATATTTAACGCAACATATTCTCCGCTCATAACAACATTATTAACAAAAGAAACTACAAAAACTGATATTATACATATTAACACAAATCCTGCCCACTTTTTAACAGAGGCTTTGTTTTTCGACAATGTAAAATAGGTAATAACAATTATTATTAACGTTGATAAAAAAGGAATAAGACTCAATATTTTTTGATTCTTTTGAAATTTTGTCATAGGTTTCTCCATAGCAACAAATTTGTTCCACATCTTATTATTAAGTATAAAAAACATCCGATTTTTTGTCAAGATTGGCAGTTACCCTCTAATTATTACAGTCCGACCGCCGCCCCTTGCAAATCTCCCCACCCCACACGGGCGCGCCCCAAATCAAACTCTCCTGTCGGTAGAATCGGGAAATAATCGCGAATCGGGGAGCAATAAAAAAGCAAGAGGATATGCAGTTTGCATATCCTCTTGACTTATAGCGACCTATTAAAAATACACTTCTGCCATTTCATCAACTATTTCTATTGACTTTACGATTAGTTTTTCATCAAATGTGAAACGAAGATATCCTCCGCCATCTAAAGGATACTCTTCTATAT
>JAGBHD010000046.1 GCA_018110785.1 Oscillospiraceae bacterium | reverse complement strand
CCGTTTCCTTGGACGGACAAGGGATTTAAAGCTGAAAAAACTCCTTTTATATACGAATGCCATATCGGAATGGCGCAAGAAAAGGGCTCAATTGGAACATACAAAGAATTCCGCGAGAATATTTTGCCGAGGATTAAGGAACTCGGCTACAATACGATACAGATAATGGCTATTATGGAGCACCCGTACTACGGCTCTTTTGGCTATCAGGTATCAAACTTTTTTGCGGCGTCATCTCGATTTGGAAGCAGCTATGAGCTTAAAGAGCTTATAAATGCTGCTCATAAAATGGGAATTGCTGTTTTGCTTGACGTTGTTCATTCCCACGCGGTAAAGAATACCAATGAGGGGCTTAATGAATTCGACGGAACCGTATATCAGTTTTTCCATGAGGGAGAAAAGGGAAATCACAGCGCTTGGGGAACAAAGCTTTTTAACTACGGCAAAAATGAAGTTCTTCATTTCCTTCTTTCCAATTTAAAATATTGGATGGAGATTTTCCATTTTGACGGATTCCGTTTTGACGGCGTAACCTCGATGCTTTACCACGACCATGGACTCGGAAGCGCATTTACAAACTACGATATGTATTTTTCAATGAATACCGATACCTGTGCGGTTACATATTTAATGCTTGCAAATGAGCTGATACATGAGATAAACCCGAAAGCTATTACGATAGCGGAGGATATGTCGGGAATGCCGGGAATGTGTTTAAAAATAAAGGATGGCGGAATCGGCTTTGATTACAGGCTTTCTATGGGAGTTCCCGATTTATGGATTAAAACTATTAAGGAATGCTCCGATGACAACTGGGATATAATAAAGCTTTGGTATGAGCTTACAGGGCGCAGACCTAAAGAAAAAAATATCGGATATTCAGAGTCGCACGATCAGGCTCTTGTTGGCGACAAGACAATTATGTTCAGACTTTGCGACTCCGAAATGTATTCTAATATGAGCAAAAATAGCGCTAGTATAGTTATAGACAGAGGTATTGCTCTTCATAAGATGATAAGGCTAATTACGGCATCTTTGGCGGGAGAGGGATATCTTAACTTTATGGGTAATGAATTCGGACACCCTGAATGGATAGATTTCCCAAGAGAAGGCAATAACTGGAGCTATCATTACTGCCGCAGACAATGGAGCTTGGTTGATAATACGGAGCTTAGATATTGTCAGCTTAACGAATTTGATAAAGCTATGATAGCTTTATTGAAAAAAGAAAAGGTTATGGATACAACCCCTGAAAACCGATGGATGCATCAGGACGATAAGATTCTTATATATACCAAGGGAGATTTGGTATTTATATTTAATTTCCACCCGACTAAATCCTTTGAAAAATATTTTATACCTGTAGGGAAAAAGGGCAAATATAAGGTTATATTATCTTCTGATGATGATTTGTTTGGCGGTTTTTCAAGAGTAGATACCAAAATCACCTATCAGACATTTACTACACCTGATGATTGGAATGGTTTTCATTGTTACCTTCCTAACCGAAGCGCTATTGTTTTAAAAAGAAGAAGATAGTATAAAATTGATATTTAGGTGCTACTATATAAAAGGAGGGATTTCAGAATGGAAAAGATTGATAATTCAGCTTTATTTAATATAGGTTACGGATTATATGTTGTAACCTCTAATGACTCGAAAAAAGATAACGGACTGATACTCAATTCGATTATGCAGGTAACAAACACACCTAACCGCATAGCTGTTACAATAAACAAACAGACTTATTCGCACGACATAATAAAGAAGACAGGAATTATGAATATTAACTGCCTTTCCGAAGAGGCTCCTTTCAGTGTTTTTGAAAATTTCGGCTTTAAAAGCGGACGGGATACCGATAAATTCGAAGGAACAGAAATTTTAAGAAGCGAAAACGGACTTGCTATACTTCCTAAATATATAAATTCCTTTATTTCACTTAAAACGGAGCAGTATATCGACCTTAATACTCATGGAATGTTTATTTGCTCGTTAACCGAAAGCAGGGTTTTATCGGAAAAGGAAACAATGACTTATACCTATTATCAGAAAAATGTTAAACCGAAGCCCGAGGTTAAATCCAAAAAGGGATTTGTTTGCAAGATATGCGGTTATGTTTATGAGGGAGATACACTTCCGCCTGATTTCGTATGTCCTCTCTGCTTACACTCAGCTGAGGATTTTGAGCCGATAGAATAAAAAATACAGGGTGTTATTACACACCCTGTATTTTTTTATAGGAAAGAACGGATATCAATAGTGAGCTTTTCTTCGAGATTTATCAGCCTTTTGGTAATATCCTTTGATACCTCGTCTGCCGCTTTATATTTATTGAGATATTTATTAAGTGATTTTACACCCATATTGCAACCGTCGGTCATTAAGTCGGCGATAGTATGGTCGGATTCATTCATAATAAGCTTGATATTTGTTTTCATCCAGGACATTCCCTTTGCAATAGGCTCAGGGTTCTTGCCCTCATCTTTATATTTGTTGAGAAGCTCTTCTATTTCGCTGCTTAACTTATCGTGTTCATTTTTGCAATCGGTAAGACGTTTTTTTAAGGAATCGGATTTTACATAATCCAAAACCTCATCGATTGAGCTTACCCCCATCTTAACTCCTGCATCGCATTCACGAAGTAATTTTATTGTATCTTGTTCTATCATAAAAACTTTCCTTTCCTTTTTAATATAGATTTAGTTTTTCCCACATGTTCATTAAAAATTCATAAAAAGACCGCTCTGATATGCACCTACAAAAGAGTTTAACTTTTGGGGTGCATATCAGAGCGGTCTTAAAATTTTTTATTTGTTTTTTTGCGGCGGTCTTCTATAATTTAACCAGATTACTCCGTTATCATAAGGCAAGGAGCCCATAAAAGCGAATCTTCTTAAAGCACCGTCATAGAAGAGAGGCTTATCTTCTGTTGCGGCTGTTATAGGTGCTACAACGAGGCTTAATTCATCTATAAGATCTTCCCGATGAAATGCTCCGTTTAAAATACTGCCGCCTTCTAAAATCAGTTTTCTTATTCCGAAGAGCTGATATAGCTTTTCAAGAGCTAAAGAAATGTCGATACTTTCTTTACCTGCAAAAATATAGGATACACCTATGCTTTGCAGATAGCGAAGATATTGTCTGGAAGCTTGTTCGGAAAGAACCTCGATAATATGAGCTCCGTTATAGCCTGGGTCATCGTCGATTATTTTTGACTCTTTCCAACCGAGCCGCCCTTTAGTATCAAATGCTACCGCATAATAATCAGCCGTATTGTCGGCAATATAATCTTTACGACTCATGGTGGTCTTTTTGAAACCTGTTAGGTCGGGATACCAGCCGTTTGTAAAGCTTTCTTCCATTGTAACACGTCCGCAGGCGAAGGCATCGGCTCCATAGGCGCGGTGTATACCATAGTATGTTTTTGCAATCTTTTTAGTTCCTTTAAGAAATCTGCCTGTAACCTTACCGTCAAGAGAGGTTAGCATATGGCAGATAACAAATGGTTTGTCCATAATAATCACCCTTTAAATTATATCAGAATAGTTATTTTAGCGCAACCCCGATATAGGCACAAAAACTTAAAGAGAAGTTGACAGCTCAACATCTTAGGCGTATAATATATTTATTAAGTTCTCAGGAAAAGAGAGGGAATTTATGAACGATAGATTTGGGCGGTTTGCTTTTGCAATTTCGGAGATTTCCCGATATTGGCATAAGCTTGCCGCAGACGAAATGGAAAAATACGGGCTTAAAGGGCCGTGTTCGGTATATCTTTTGCTAATACTTAATTATCCTGAGGGAATAACCGCTTCGATGCTTTGTGAAAAAAGCGGAAAAGATAAATCCGACATTTCCCGAGCGATGGCTATAATGGAGAAAAAAGGCTTAGTTATCAAAGAAAGTATCTATCAAAACCGTTATGGAGGGGTTTTCAAGCTAACAGAAGAGGGAAAAACGGCTGCCGAGCATGTAAGGCGGAGAACAAGGAAAGCAACCGAGCCTGCGGGAAAGGACTTAACCGAAGAAAATCGAAAGATTTTTTATGAGGGGTTAGAGTCGATAGCTGCAAATTTAAAAGAGCTTTGCAAAGACGGATTACCTGAATAAACATAAAGGAGATTTATTATGAATGACTATGTAATTTTTACAGACTCAGCCTGTGATTTAAGTTCTGCGCTTTTGAATGAATGGGGTGTTAGATTTATAGAATTATCCTTCAGATTTGAGGGGGAGGATAAGGAATATTCCAACAGCGATATGGAAATTTTAGATTTCTATAATAAAATGAGAGACGGAGCGGTTGCAAAGACAGCTGCTGCAAATCCCGAAAACTTTGCAGCAGCTTTTGAAGAGATACTAAAAGAGGGCAAAGATATTTTGTATCTTGGTTTCTCCTCGGGACTTAGCACTACCTATAATTCCTCGAGAATTGTGGCTGAAGAGCTTTTGGAAAAATATCCCGACAGAAAGATTATAACCGTTGATACCTTATGCGCATCCGCAGGTCAGGGACTTATTCTTTATTTAACCTTAGAGAAGAAAAACAGCGGAGCTTCTATAGAAGAGGCTGCGGCTTATGCAGAAGAATTAAAACCCAGTCTTTGCCATTGGTTTACGGTTGACGATTTAGTTTATTTAAAGCGAGGAGGAAGAATTAGCCCGACATTAGCTTTTGTTGGAGCGGTACTCGGAATTAAGCCTATTTTGCATGTTGATAACAATGGAAAACTTGTAAGCGTTTCGAAGGTAAGAGGCAGAAAAGCGGCACTTGCGGCGCTTGCCGATAAATACGGAGAATTGGCAGAGGGCGAACAAAAGGCAATTTACATTTGTCAGGCCGATTGCAAGGGCGATGCAGAAACCTTAGCCCAGATGATAAAGCAAAAGTATGGCGGAGAGGTTAACATTATAACTGATATCGGACCGGTTATCGGAGCACACGCGGGACCGGGAACGATAGCGGTCTTCTTCATAGGAAAAAACAGATAAAATTAGGCAGTTCTACTGATAGTAGAGCTGCCTTTTTTAAATTCTACTGATAAAAAACTATCTCTCTACCTCGAAAAACTAAGAGTAGGTTGAGGTAGAGAGGTATCTGAATATATAATAATTGGGTAATGAAATGGAGGTGAAAAGCACTTGGATAAAAGAACTGTTATTTACTATTCAGATGAGCTTAATGACGAGTTTTCTACAGCTCAGATAACTCCTAAGAAAATAGACGGAAGTTACCGATACTGCTACGACAGTCTTTTTAAAAGGTTTACACACTTTTTCTGGTACAGAATGGTTGCGACGCCGATAGCATTCATTTATACGAAGATTGTTTTTCACCATAAGGTAATAGGGAAAGATATTTTAAGGAAATACAAAAATACGGGTTATTTTATGTATGGCAATCATACCCACGATATAGGGGATGCCTTTATTCCGAATATGCTGAATATCCCGAAAGATAATTATGTTATAGTTCATCCCAATAATGTTTCGATGCCTTATCTTGGGAAAATAACCCCATCGTTGGGAGCTTTACCACTTCCCGATGATATGGCGGCTTATAAAAACTTTATTCGGGCGGTTGAGAGAAGAATTAAAGAGGGACATACGATTGTTATTTACCCTGAGGCACATATCTGGCCTTACTATACTAAAATTCGTCCTTTTACCGATGCTTCCTTTGCTTATCCGATAAAGCTTGGAACTCCTGTTTTTTGCTTTACTAATACATACCAAAAAAGAAAAAATTCAAAAAAGCCGAATATGGTTACATATATTGATGGGCCATTTTATCCAAGAGATAACCTTTCAGCTAAAGAACAAAAGAAAGAGCTTCGCGACAAGGTTTATGAAACTATGTGCCTTCGGGCAGAAAATTCAAATGCAGTTTGCATTCAATACATAAAAAGAGATGAGAAGAATGGTTAACATATTATTTTGCGGAAACAGCGGAATTTTTGACGGAATACTGACTTCTGCTTTATCCATTTTAAAACGGACCGAATCAAAAGAGCCGTTTACCTTTTATATTTTCACAATGGATCTTTCTCGTTTAAAAGAAAGCTATCTGCCGATAAACGATAGTCAGACAGAGTTTTTCCAAGAGGTTATAAAGGAATATAATCAAGATAACAGGGCGGTAAAGATTGATGTTACCGATATATACAAAGAAGAATTCAGCGGTTGCCCTAACGAGGATGCGTATTGCTCGCCATATACCCTTATAAGACTATTTGCCGATAAAGTAGAGCTACCCCAAAAGATTTTATATCTTGACGCTGACATAATGTTTAATCGCGATATACATTTGCTTTACGATATTGATTTGGGAGAATACGAATACGCCGCTGCAAGGGACCATTACGGGAAATATCTGGTAAGCCCCAATTATATAAATGCGGGAGTGGTGCTTTTTAATCTTAAGAAAATGAGGGAAAACGGAATTTTAGAAAAGGCGAGGAAGCTTATAAAAACAAAGAAGCTTATTTTTGCCGATCAAAGCGCCATTATAAGGTCAACTACCAAGAAAATGGTTTTGCCGCAAAGGTTTAACGACCAGAAATTTTTGCACCGCCATACCGTTGTAAGGCATTTTTCAAAGCGCCTTTTCTGGTTGCCATTTCCTCATACGGATAATATAAAACAATGGCAGGTATCAAAGGTGCATAAGGTTTTCGGGTATTATCAATTTGATGATATTTTATATGACTATATTTATTTAAGGGAAAAATATCAAAGAGAGGTTAAAGAATATGAAAAAGACAGTTCCGATATTTTATGCGTGTGATGATAATTTTGTTAAATACACTATCGTTTCGCTTTATTCGATGATTAAAAATTCATCTGATAACTATAAATACCGCGTATATATTTTGCACACAGAGATTTCAGATGAGATGAAGAAAAAGGTTATGGAGCTTGAAAATGAAAATTTTGAGATTTCCTTTGAGAATGTAACCGATTATCTTGAGTCAATTTCAGAAAAGTTACCCATAAGGGATTATTATTCCAAAACAACCTATTATCGACTTTTTATTGCAGAAATGTTCCCTGAATACGACAAAGCTGTTTATATAGATAGTGATACAATAGTTAAGGGAGATATTGCCGAGCTTTATAATACAGATATCGGAGATGCTTATGCAGGAGCTTGTCATGAGCAGGCAATGGTACAGGTTGATGAATACGGAACATATGCCGAAAAGGTTGTAGGTGTTTCTCGATACAATTTCTTCAATGCGGGGGTTATGCTTATAAACTGTGAGCAGTTCAGAATAAAGTTTGTGCTTGATAAATTTATTCAGTATTTGCATACCTATAATTTTGTTGTAACACAAGACGAGGATTATTTAAATCTTATCTGCAAGGATCATATATTTTGGCTTGATCAGCGTTGGAATACCGAAATTTTCGGTGAGATACCATACCCGATAGAAGAGGTTAATATTCTTCATTATATTATGACAAGCAAGCCTTGGCATTATAACGACTGTCGATATGGCGATATCTTCTGGAGATATGCCAAAGAAACCTCTGTTTATAAGGAAATTTTAGAGGTTTTGAATTCATATACCGAAGGAGATAGAGAAAGAGACCGTGTTTCCTGCGATAATCTCTTGAAACTTGCGGTAGAGGAAACCATGCGAGAGGATAATTATTTAAACCGCGTAAACAGAGCGAGTCGCGCGAAGGACAGAGTTGAGGTTTTGTCTAAAATAGAAGAATATGAGCGAGAGGGAAGATTCGATGAGGATGTTGAAAAGGATCCACCATCGAGAGTTTTGATGCCTGATGAAATAGATTATATCAATAAAACCGTAACCCAGAAGATAAAAACAAAATTTGCCTTTATGATAGCGAGAAAGTTTGTTTATAACCTTATTGATGAAAAGAAGCTTATCATAAAGGATATTAAAGGTATAGAGCATTTTAAAAACCTTAACAGTGGCGCGGTTATTACCTGCAATCATTTTAACGCTTTTGACAGCTTCGCTATTCAGTTGGCATATGAAGCGGCAAATCAGCCCGACCGAACATTCTATAGGGTTATTCGAGAAGGAAATTATACCTCTTTCCCCGGTTTTTATGGATTTTTAATGCGCCATTGTAATACTTTGCCGCTATCTTCAAACCGCAAGACCTTAAAGAAATTTATGGACGCAACAGATACTCTTTTGAAGGACGGGAATTTTGTTCTCGTTTATCCTGAGCAGAGTATGTGGTGGAACTATCGTAAGCCGAAGCCTTTGAAAAAGGGGGCATATATGTTTGCGGCAAAAAATAAGGTTCCGATACTTCCTTGTTTTATAACAATGAAGGATTCTGATATTTTAGGAGATGACGGCTTCTTTGTCCAAGAATATACAATTCACATAAGCGAGCCTATTTATCCCGATGAAAATAAAACCTACGGCAGAAATGTTGAAGAAATGATAGAAAAAAATTATGAGGTTTGGAAAAATATTTATGAAGCAGAATATAATATTCCGCTTACATATACGACAAAAGAAAGGGAAGCAGTATGAATAGAAAAATAGTTGCAGATTCGTCTTCGGATTTATTAACGCTCGATGGTGTGCCGTATAAGTCAGCCCCGTTAAAGATAATAACCTCTGAAAAGGAATATATTGATGATGAAAATTTAAATGTTTTAGAAATGGTAGATGAGTTGGGCTGCTATAAGGGAAAGTCCTCAACCTCTTGTCCTAATGAGGCTGACTGGTTGGAAGCTTTTGGCGATTCCGAAGAGATTTTCTGCGTTACTATTACGGGTACTCTATCGGGAAGCTATAATGCCGCTATGATGGCGAAAAATACCTATGAAGAAAAATATCCCGACCGTAAAGTCTTTGTGTTAAATTCTTTAACTACAGGTCCTGAGATGGGGCTTATAATTGAAAAAATCAAAGAGCTTATTTCAGAAAACAAGACCTTTGATGAAATCTGCGAAGAGGTAGATAAATATAAGGGCAAAACAGGGCTTTTGTTTATGCTTGAATCAATGAAGAATCTTGCTAATAACGGAAGAGTAAGTCCTTTGGTAGCCAAGATGGCAGGTCTTTTAGGCATAAGGGTTGTTGGAAAGGCGAGCGACAAGGGCGATTTAGAGCCTTTGAATAAATGCCGAGGAGAGTCAAAGGCGCTTGAAACTATTGTAGAGCATTTAAGATCGTTAGGGCTCAAAAAAGGAAAGGTTAAAATATCTCATTGTTTTAATGAAAAGGCGGGAAATGCCTTGAAGGCGCTCATATTAAAAGAGTTTTCCAAAGCGCGGGTAGAGATAACCAAATGCAAAGGACTTTGCAGCTTCTATGCCGAAAAAGGCGGACTTTTGATAGGGTTTGAAAGAATATGAAAAAAGGAGGCTAATTTTAAGCCTCCTTTCTTACATGAAGGAAAATTCTGTTATTAAAGTCATTATTATAAGAAAAATGAAGTTGATTAGCGTAAAAAGATAAAAATAATGTTTTCCTTTTTCGGGATAAAGAATTTTATATTCGCTGAATGTTATTAGACTTGCTAAAGAAGAGATAAGCGTTCCTGTGCCGCCGATATTAACCCCTAAAAGCAAGGCTTTATAGTTTGTTGTGAATTGGGAAAGCAAAATAGCAGACGGTACGTTGCTTATACCTTGGCAGGAAAGAATAGAAACAAGCAGAGTGTTTTTTTGTAAAAGCGAAGATACAAATAGATTTATGGCATCTATTCGGGCGAGGTTACCTGCAAAAATAAAGAAAAGAAAAAAGGTGCCGAGAAGAGGATAGTCAACCATTTTTAACGATTCTTTGTCAACTATCAGCAGAACAATGGGGATTATAATAAGGCCTAACCAAAAATCTATAACTCTGAAAACGATAAGCAAGGAAACGGCGAACAATATTAAATATAGTATAGTTTTAGAAATATTTAATTTTTCCTTGAAATCATCGGTTATGGCGAGTTTAATGGGTTTAACAAAGAGCGAAGCTAATATAAGCAAGGTTATTGCAAGTAAAAAAGGAGGCAGCATTATTTTAATGAATTCGCCTGTTGGAATATTGAAATAGGAATAAAGATAAAGGTTTTGCGGATTGCCGAAAGGGGTGAGCATACCGCCGAGGTTGGCAGAAATATTCTGCAATATAAATAGGTATGCCATATATTTTTCGTTTTTAGTTACCGATAAAGCGAAATATCCGAGAGGTAAAAAGGTTATCAGCGCCATATCATTGGCAATTATCATCGAGCCTAAAAAGGTTATGGTGATAAGCATTAAAAAGAGCGTTCGTAAATTGCCTGTTATTAAAACTAAGCGTCTTGCTAAAATGGTAAAGAATTTAATGTTTCTTAAAGCGCAAATAACGGCAAGTGTTAAAAATAAGCAGGCGAGTGTTTTCCAGTCAAAATATGTAAGATACTGTAAGTCGGGAGGAACAATAATCGAAGTTGCAATAGCTGCTAATGCGGCAATACAGAAAACAGTTTGTTTTTTTATAAATTTTATAAGTTTCATAAGATATCTCCTGCTTGTTGACCATTGCTTTATCAGGCGGGATTAAAATATATTTCATTGAAAAAGACAGATTTTTTTCAAAATCTGTCTTTTCGTTTGGCGGAGACGGTGAGATTCGAACTCACGTGCCCGTTAGGGCAAACGCATTTCGAGTGCGCCCCGTTATGACCACTTCGATACGTCTCCGTATATGTTAAGCTCCGAAATGGAGCGTTAACGCGATATTCAATTTTCATCGAACGGGGCGGCCCCGTTATGTCCTGTTGCGGGTTGCCCGAAATTTTTTGCTCGCTGTTCGCTTCGCAAAATTTCGACCGCGGCCACTCCTTATTGCTCGCTTCATCTGCCACCGGCAGCGCTCGCAAACGTCCCCACTTCGACAACTTTCCGTATATGTTAAGCTCCGAAATGGGGCGTTAACGCGATATTCAATATTGTTTAATTTAATATGTCTCGGAATTTACCCGATTAGTTTACCACAATGGCGGTGGAGTTGTCAATGCTAAATTGAGAAAATTATTGTAATTGTGAAAGTTGTGTTTTATAATTATTACATAATTCTATCACAAATTGTTGTTATGATATAACTACTAAGAAAGGGGAAGTTCGTTATGCCGAGGATACTTATTGTTGATGATGAAGAGAAGATAAGAGATATAATAAAAGAATATTTGAAGTTCGAAGGCTTCGACTATGAGGAAGCGGGAAACGGATTAGAAGCTCTGAACATACTTCAAAAAGAGCAGTTTGACTTAGTTCTTTTAGATGTTATGATGCCCAAAATTGACGGAATTAAAGTATTGAAAGAAATTCGCGCCAAAGGGAATATGCCTGTTATTCTGTTAACGGCAAGGGCTGAGGAATACGATAAGTTGTTCGGTTTTGAGCTTGGAGCAGACGATTATGTTGTTAAGCCCTTTTCTCCCCGAGAGGTTATGGCGAGAATAAAGGCGCTGATTGCGAGAACTACGCCTAATGCCGGTGCATCGGCTAAAAACGAGATTATTGAATTTCCCGGTCTTAAAATAGATGTTGCAGGAAGAGTTCTTTATATAGACGGCGAGAGGGCTCAGCTAACTCCAAAGGAGTTTGACTTGCTTGTTTATCTTGTTCGCAACATAAACATAGTTTTAACCCGCGAAAGCATACTTTCTAAGGTATGGAGCTATGAATTTTTCGGGGACGACAGAACGGTTGACACCCATATAAAAATGCTTAGAAATTCGCTTGGACCATACAGAGATTATATATCAACGGTTTGGGGCGTAGGATATAAATTTGAAGTTTAAAACGGTGGGAAAATGAAAAAAGGAATAGGGATACGCACAAGGCTTTGGCTTACAATTGTTGGAGTTGCTCTTTTGGTTGCATCGTTTATATATATAGGGCAAATTTTTCTGTTGAATTCCTATTACGGTGTTTCTACAAAGGCGAGTCTTAAAAAAATTGCGGAACAAATTGAAGAGGGACTTGCAGACGGCAAGATATATGAAATAGGCGATACCATTTCAAATTTTGCCTATAATAACGATCTATGCATAGAAATAAGCGATAAAAACGGAGTTGCTATTCAAACTGTTGATATGATGGGAAGCGGCTGTGTTATACACGCGATGGACAGAAAAACTCTCGAAGAAATAAAAGGTGAATTGTTGGCACAGGTAGATGTTAGCCGATACTACAATATAGTTCATCCGCGTTTTAAGAAAAACAGTATTTTATATGGCAAGGCAATGACGGTTGGGAATGATATATTTTTTGTTTTTCTAAATGCCAATTTAGAGCCGGTAGAAGGAACGATGGCAATTCTTCGCTCACAGCTGCTTATAACAACTATTTTTGTTTTTTTGGTTGCAACAGTAGTTGCGTTTGCGGTAGCACAAACTTTTACAAAGCCTATAAGAAAGCTTAAAAAAGCAGCCGGAGAGGTTGCTAAGGGTGATTTTAATGCGAAGGTAGAGATAGAGCGGCGCGACGAGCTTGGAGATTTGGCAGAAACCTTTAATTATATGACGGCTGAGGTTTCAAAGGTTGATATTTTACAAAAGGATTTAATAGCAAATGTTTCCCATGAGCTTCGCATACCTTTAACTATGATAAGGGGTTATGCCGAGACCATTCGCGATATAAGCGGAGATGATAAAGCCAAACGCGAAGAGCAGCTGCAGATAATTATAGAAGAAACCGACCGTTTGAATGCGCTTGTAAGCGATATCTTAAACCTAGGCAGAATTGAGAGCGGACAAGAAAAGCTTGAATATGAGAAAATTCCGATTCGCGAGATGCTCGAAGGGATAAAGCAGAAATACGAGCTGCTTTATGACGATTTTATCTTTAATCTGGACTGCGATTATGAAGGTGCCGTTTTAGCAGATGCAGGGAAAATAACACAGGTTATTATGAATCTTATCAACAATGCTATGAACCATTCGAGCGAGATTTCGCAGATAAGCATTTCTCTTCGCGAAGAGGAAGACAAGGTTAGAATTTTTGTAGGGGATAAGGGACCGGGAATTAAAAAGGAAGAGCTTCCTTTAATATGGGACCGTTATTATAAATCCAATCGAAGCGGAAAACGCAGAGTTGCAGGAACAGGACTTGGACTTTCGATAGTTAAGGCTATTATGATGGCACATAAGATGCCATTTGGAGTTGACAGCAAATTAGGCGAGGGAAGCAATTTCTGGTTCTGCTTAAAAAAAGCTTAAAAAACAGAGGAATGATTTAAGTCATTCCTCTGTTTCCATTTCTGCCTTATATTTTCTTCCGATTCGATCGTTTTCTTTAAAAGCTCCGGCTCTCGAAATGCTCTCTGAGCCGTATTTTTTTCGAATTTTATCAACAGCTTTGTCGATATCTCTTTTTTTACCGCCGGAAGCTTCTCCAAAAAGGGATATTTGCTCGGAGGTATCTTTTGTCAGGTCGGTAAGGGCAACACCCATAAGACGAAGTGGGGTTTTTCCGTTCCAAAGCTCTGATAAAAGGGCTTTTGAGATATCGTATATTTCCGAAGTTACATCAGTAGGGGAGAAAAGCTTTCGCTGATGAGAGCTGTTTTTGAATTCAGAAGTTCTAATGCTGACAGCTATGCACCAAGCCCTATTATCTTCTGCACGCATTCTTGCAGATACGGCATCAACCAAAGAAAGAAGCAGACTTAATGCAGTTTCTTTGTCGGTTATGTTTTTTTCAACTGTTGTTGAAATGCTGTATCCTTTAGCGGCAGGAGGTTTTTCAAGAACGGGGGTATCATCAATTCCGCGCGCTGAGCGGTATAATTGTTCCCCCATTTTATCTCCTAAGATTGTTTTTAAGGTTTTGAGAGAAATTTTTGAAAGCTTACCTATTGATTCTATCCCGTTTCGAGAGAGTTTTTCGGCAGTAGATCTGCCGACACCGAACATTTCGCCAATAGGCAAAGGCCAAAACTTCTCGGCTAATTCTTCCCAAAATAAGGTGTGGACCTTATCGGGCTTTTCAAAATCTCCTGCTGTTTTTGCAAGGAGCTTATTAGGTCCGATACCTATATTAACTGTAAACCCGAGCTCTGATTTTATAGTATCCTTTATTTCATAGGCAACCTTTATAAAATCGGGATAGAGAAGAGAAGTTCCTGTCATATCTAAAAAGCATTCATCAATAGAATATTTTTCTACGATGGGGGTATATCTTCGGCATATTTCTATAAAGGCGGCGGAATATTTCTGATAAAGGAGAAAATTGGGACGGGCTATTATAAGGTCGGGGCATTTTTTCAGCGCCGCGCCGATAGGCTCGCCCGTTTTAATACCATATTTTTTAGCGGGAATGGATTTTGCGAGAACAACGCTTGTTCTGGACTTCGGGTTTCCGCTTATGCAAGCGGGAACTAATCTTAAATCCGCGCCGCCATTGGAAACTCGATCGGTAGCTTCCCAAGAAAGAAAGGCGCTGTTTACATCGATATGAAAAATCAGCCGCTCCATAAGCCATTCTCCTTTCGTTGAATTTAATGTATATAATACCATTTTGCCAATAATTTTTCAAGACAACAATATTTGTTTTGACAAAATAAACAAAATATGATATATTCAAAATAAGTATAAAATAGGAGAGGTTTTTCCAAATGAAAAAGAAACTATCAAGCATAATATCCATGATTTTAGCAGTAACAATGATATTATCTAATATTATTGTAGTTCACGCTGATACTGTAAACGAAAGTCTTTTGAAGGAAGATAGATTTACAGATATCGAACAGGTGTTAATAGGCTCAGGCGGATACATAACAGGTCTTGTTATTCATCCCGACGATCCTGACATTATGTATATAAGAACAGATGTTGGCGGAGCTTACCGTTGGGAGGCTGAGACCGAGAGCTGGACTCAGATTATGTCCTCTTTCCAAAAAGACGGACAATATGCTGTTGACGGTATCGCTATTGACCCCAACAATAAGGATATAGTTTATGTCTGCGTAGGAAATGATCAGCCGTGGCTTTTCGACTCCAATGCTGATAAAACCCAAAGAACATCAGGGATTTGGAAATCAACCGACAGAGGCAATACTTGGACAGATATATCTCCGACCTACTCTCTTCGATTCAGCGGAAACTCAGAACACCGAGGAGACGGCGAATGTATTGCGGTTGACCCGAATAATTCGAATATAATCTGGGTAGGATCCCGTTCGCTGGAGAGCTATCGCGATGAGTCTTACAAGGCGGGACTTCATTATACTACTGACGGCGGAAAAACTTGGAATAAAAAGATGCTTTACGGTCCCTATGGCACCAAGGAAGAAGTGCGTTGTGTATTTTATGACCCGAGTAGCGTAAAAGATGGCAAGAGCCAAACTATTTATGCTGTTGCAAATATAATGGATAATGGTGTTAATGTAGGTGGACTTTACCGTTCTACAGATGCGGGCGCAAACTGGGCGAAAATTCCCGCCGAAGGATTAGCCGAGGTAGAAAGCTACAGCGCTTCTTGGGATGTTAGCACAGAATTTTATAACCAGATGAAGGCAGACGCAGAGGCGGGCAAAACACCTCAGGACGAATATGTTGCAGGACCTTTCAAATTCACAATGAGCAGTTGGTATGGTTATGATTTAAGCACACCTGTATTAAGCGGTTCAGCTTATCAAACAACCATTACCGATAGTGACTACGGTGCTACCGGATATTTTAAAGCTGATAGCAGTAAATTAATAATTAACAAACCTATAACGACCTCGAGACCTAGCACATCACAATCTACCACTGCTTACATAACCTTTACAGCTCCTGTAACAGGAAGATATAGTTTTGTTCCTCAAAATGTTTCGGGTAGCAATTGGGTTACCACCTCATATAAAATGAGCGGTGGCTCTATACAACTTTATCTTACCAAGAATGGCGAAACCGTAAAGCAGACTGGATTTGGTAGTTTTATGAGCACAACTGTTTCAACTTCGAGCTATACCGACGTTTTAACAAACGTAAGGCTTGAAGCGGGTGAAACTATAGTTGTATCGGTTGGAAGTGACGCAGGAAAGGTTTCAAGAGATATCAACATTGATTTCAGAATTGACCTTATAGAATCGGGTACAACCGTTTTACCCGCGGCAAATTATTACCATGAGGCCAAACTCGATTCCGAGGGCAGAGTTTTAATGACCTTTGGTGAAAAAAGAACTGCAAATACAACCGAAGCCGCAGTTCGCGGACTTTACCGCTTAAATACTGATGGGGCTTGGCAAAACTTCGGAGTTAATTTACCCTCCGATGGTTTTACAACATATATGTCTTTAGAGGTTGATGAAACTAATCCTGACAGAGTAGCAGTAGGTGTCGGAACGGGAATCGTAACAGGTTCAGGAGAAACTTCCTGGAAGCCCCCGATTTACTACACTACCGACGGCGGAAAAAGCTGGGTAGATGTTACTCCTATAAATTCAGATAAAATGGCTAGTGAGTGGAAAGGCTCTACCCATTCATCAGGCTGCGTAGCTTCGCTTGTTTTCGGCGAGGGCGACGAAATGTGGATGACCGACTGGACCGAAGTGTATTATACCCCTACAGTTTCGGGTGCAGACGATGCGGCAAGAAACTGGAGCACTAAGATTAAAAATATTGAAGAACTTGTTACTTTCTCTATGATTTCTCCTAAAAACGGAGACAACCTGTTTACAGCGGCAGATACACAATCAGCTTTCGTAATAGGAGATGATGAGGTTGATGTTTATCCCTCAATTCAAGCTTCCTCATCAGACCGCGGATTATTCCAGCAGGGAGATTACAGTGCAGGAAATCCTAAATTTATTGTTGGCGCGCATTCCAGCCAAAATTCTTCAGAGGGCGGATATGTATATATTTCCGAAAACGGGGGAGACACATGGACTATCGCATCGGGAGTAAATAAATCATTAGCAATTTATCCCGGAGATGCGGCAGTTTCGGCGACAGATACCAATAAATTAGTTATAACAACTTTGGCGCTCGGCGATGGCTCTAAGGTTTTATATTCGGCGGATAAGGGCGCAACATGGCAAGAGGCTACTGGCTCTCCCACAGATATTATGCCTAATAATGTGTGGCACGGAAGCAGTCCCTTAGAATCGGATAAAAATAAGGGCAATATCTTTTATGTTTTAGCGTCAGACGGATTTTATCGCAGCGAGGACTACGGCGCAACTTGGAAATGCACAAGCACAGTTCCAAAGCTTCAGCAGAATTCTGATGGCTCATATGTTAAAAACGCATTAAATGTTATAACCTATGAAAACTGCCCCGGAGAGGTCTGGGTTTCTTCTGCGGCAGGTGTTTGGTATTCCGAAGATTATGGCGATAATTTCGTTCAAATTGAAGGACTTACAAACGGAAGCATTGCTTTAGGCAAAGGAAAAACAGACGGAAGCTATGTTCTTTATTTCAACGGAATTTTAGAGGATAATGACAAGGCTATCTATTATTCCGAAGACAAAGGCGAAAGCTTTGTAAGAATTACCGATTATAATAAGTATAGCTTGGCAAAAGAAGGCAAACTCGGCGCTTCAAGAAACACCTACGGCAGAGTATATATAGGAACCAGCGGACTTGGTTGGAAATACTTAGATGCTCCTTTGCATAGTTGGAACGAAAACAGCGGTTATGACGAAATAAACCATTGGACTGTTTGCGATACATGCGGGGCAATTAAAGACACGTCGGCTCACGAATATGATAATTCCTGCGATACAACCTGTGATACTTGCGGATATGTAAGAACAATAACACATAGCTGGAGTAAAACATATAGTTCCAATGCAAACGGACATTGGTTCACTTGTAGCATTTGCGGAGAAAACAATCTCTCAGAAGGCCACGCCTTTGATAATACTTGTGATGAAAAATGTGATATCTGCGGATATGAAAGAGCAACAGAACATGCATGGAACGATACTTGGACTTCTGATGGTGAAAACCATTGGCACGCTTGTTCAGTTTGTGGAGAGATAAAAGACCAATCAGCGCACGAATTTGATAATGACTCCGATAATGAATGCAATATCTGCGAATACAAAAGGCCCATTGAAACCTACAACATAGGCGATGAAATGGTAGCCGGAGTAGAAGCTTATTTTGAAGCTAACGGTAGCACCGATATGAGCGGTTCGCCCCTCTTTAACGGTGCCGCTAACATTCCTTATTTCGGAGCTTTCAAATATACCGCACAGGTATAT
>JAGBHD010000045.1 GCA_018110785.1 Oscillospiraceae bacterium | reverse complement strand
AGATAGTTGCCGTTTACCTTTGCTTCATTTGGAATTAAGTTCATAATATTTCTCCTTTAATGTCTTTTGTATCTTGGACACAGGAAAGCCTACAACATTAAAATAATCGCCCTTTATTTTCTTAACAAAAAATGTTCCTTTTCCTTGGATACCATATCCGCCTGCTTTATCCATAGGCTCTTTTGTTTTAATATATTCTTCTATTTCGGCATCATTCAGCTTCCTGAAATAAACCTTTGTTTTCTCCGAAAAGGAAACTGCCCTTTTGCCCTTTATTATCGTAACTCCTGAGATGACCTTATGTGTCTTTCCCGATAGGCTTTTAAGCATTTTGAAAGCATCTTTTTCGTCTTTAGGCTTTCCGAGAATTTTATTTCCCAAAAAAACGGCGGTATCGCAGCCGATAACTATTTCTTCGGGGTATTTTAAAGAAACCTCAAATGCCTTTACAAAGCTTAGATGCTCGGGTATCTTTTCCATTCTTATACCAGAGGGAATAACCTCTTGACTTTCTGCGGGGCAGATTAAAACATCATCGGAAATTAAATTTATAAGCTCTTTTCTTCTCGGCGAAGCCGAGGCTAAAACTATCCTCATTTATCTAACCTCCTTTTAGGGGAGCTAAAGGGCGAATTATCTGCCGCTTTTTTCAGCTCTTTATTAGAAAGGTGGGTATAAATTTCGGTTGTTCCGACGTTCGCGTGTCCCAGCAGCTCCTTTAAAACGAGGATATCAACCCCCGAATGCTGATAAAGCATTGTTGCCGCGGTATGTCTTAGCTTATGAGGGGAAAGTCCTCTGCCCGAAAGCCCGTTATCTGCTAAGATTTTTTCTATAATCTGCTCAACTCTTCTTCCCGAAAGACGGGCGCCGCTTCGGTTTAAAAAGAGGGCATTTTTATCCTTTATAACCTTTTTATCCTTGCCTCTTACCTCTAAATAAGCCTTTACCGCCGCAACACAGGCTACATTCAGATAAACTATTCTTTCCTTGTTTCCTTTTCCTAAAAGGCGGAGTGTTGTTCCCTCGCCTGTATCTCTTATATCCGAAAGGTTTATCCCAACAAGCTCGGAAAGGCGCATTCCGCAGTTTAAAAAGAGGGTTAATATACAATAGTCGCGCTCTTTATCGGCGGTATTAACTCCGTTTAAAATCGTAAAGCTCTCTTCTAAGGTTAAATATTTAGGCAAACTTTTCTTCTGAGAGGGCATTTCAAGCTCCTTGGTAGGATCGGTAGAAAGAAGCCCTGCCTTAACGGTTAGATAATTATAAAATCTTCTTAAGGAAGATGTTTTTCGCGCCCTTGTTTTGGCATTATTGTTTCTCTCGCGGGAAACAAAATGGAGATATTCATATATATCGTTTAAGGTTGCTTTTTTAAGATATTCTATCGGCAAATTTGATATATCTACATTTTCAGTATCTAATGGAAGAGAATTATTTTTGCAATAGAGAAAGGAAAGATAGAGCCGCAAATCGACATAATAAGCATCAACCGTTCTCGGCGAACGATTGAGAATTGTTTCCATATAGAAAAGAAAGCTTTTTAAATATTCAGGGCATTTATCTAAATATTCCTTTTTCATACTCTCTCCTATTTTATTTCATCAACCATTTTGCGAAGCTTCATTATATCTTCTTGCATCAATGGCAACTGATTCATATTTCTTAAAATTGCCGCAGGGTGAAAAATCGGGTACCAAAGGCGCCCCTCTTGATAATAGGCATTTCCATGCTGACGAGTCATTTTAAAATCTTTTCCCAAGAAATACATCGCCGAAATTCTTCCGACCAAAACTATAACCTTTGGGTTTATAGCCTCTATCTGCTTCTTTAAATACTCAACGCAGAGGTCAACCTCAGAGGGTAACGGATCGCGGTTTTTAGGCGGACGGCATTTTAACATATTTGCAATAAAAATATTTTTCTCTCGGGAAAAGCCCGCTTCTTCCAAAACCTTATCTAAAAGCTTACCCGCTCTGCCGACAAAGGGAACGCCCGTTAAATCCTCGTTTTCTCCCGGTGCTTCGCCGATAAGCATAATTTCCGCATTAGGAACACCTACTCCGAAAACCGAGTTTGTTCGGCTCTCACAAAGGGGACATTTCTGACATGAAGCGCATTCCGATTTTATTTCTTCCAGAGTTTTCATATGCTTTTCCTCCGATAAATAATGCTTTTTAGATTATTTTATCACCATATCTGACATTTTTCAATCTTAAACTATTGAAAAAGAAAATTGTTTGGTGTAAAATAAATGTAGTAAAATGTTAAAGATTAGGAGATATATTATTATGGAAAACAAAATTCTTGTTGAAACCTCTGCCAGACACGCTCATATTACAGCCGAAGCTTTGGAAATCCTTTTCGGAAAAGGCGCAACCCTTACCCCCAAAAAAGACCTTTCTCAGCCCGGACAGTTCGCTTGTGTAGAGCGTATTGACATTGTTGGACCTAAGAAAACCCTCGCTGGAGTTTCTATCTTAGGACCTGTTCGCCCTGCTAATCAGGTTGAAATTTCTTTAACCGATGCTCGCAGCATCGGAATTTCCGCTCCCATCAGAGAGTCGGGCGATGTTAAGGGAAGCGCTCCCTGCAAGATCGTTGGACCCTGCGGTGAAATAGAGATCGAAGAGGGCGTTATTGCAGCAAAGCGCCACATTCATTTAGACCCCGCTTCGGCAGAAAAGTTTGGCGTTGCAGACGGTCAGACCGTTAGCGTTAAGCTTGATACCGAGGGCAGAAGCCTTATTTTAGGCGATGTTGCAGTCAGAGTTAGTCCGAAATTTGCTCCCGCTATGCATATTGATACAGATGAGTCTAATGCAGCAGGCTGCAAAGGCGAGGTTTTCGGCGAAATTATTAAATAATTACATAACGACAATAAAATTCCCGAAGAGAAAAATCTCTTCGGGATATTTTTTTGCGAATTGAAAATGGAAAGTTGAAAGTTGAAAATTTATTCAATATCATTCGGCGGCGGTTTTGGAGAAGATGCAGCCGCAGTAGTTTTGGCGGTAGAGGGAATATTCCTTTGAAAGCTCTATGGAGCGCTTATAGCCGTTTTTCTTTTTAAAATCGGAGAAGAGGTATTTTACTCCCTTTGCTTCGGCTACCCTGCCGCCGATTTCATTGAGGGCTTCAGCGTTTTTATATGGGCTTATAGAAAGGGTAGTTGTAAAATAATCGAAGCCGTTTTCCTTTGCATACTCTCCCGCTTTTCTAAGCCTTAGCTCATAGCATTTAAAGCAGCGCTCGCCGCCCTCTTTTTCTCTTTCCAAGCCTTTTGCTATTTCAAAAAATTCTTCGGGAGAATATTTCTCGATTACTACCTTTATAGAAAGTCCCATTTCTCCGACCAGCCTTATAAGCTCGGCTGAGCGAAAGACATATTCCTTTTCGGGAGAGATATTGGGATTATAGAAATAAAGGGTTATATCGAAAACCTCGCTTAGATATTCCAAGACATATGAAGAGCAAGGGGCGCAGCAAGCGTGGAGCAAGAGCTTCGGCTTTGCCCCGCTTTTTTTATACTCTTCTATTTTCTTTTCAAGCTCTTTTGAATAATTCATTACAGCTCTCCGATATTAACATAAATAGTTTTATAATCTGTATAGATGACCTTTCCCGGGCGGGCGCCCGCAGGCTTTTTAACATACCTTTTGAA
The DNA here is from genome assembly GCA_018110785.1 of Oscillospiraceae bacterium. Lineage (GTDB taxonomy): Bacteria > Bacillota > Clostridia > Oscillospirales > JAGBHD01 > RGIG9114. The sequence goes on along the minus strand of JAGBHD010000045.1, from coordinate 17,291 downwards.
TGTATAATCAACGGCTACCTTACCCGCCGCGCTCGCTTTAGAGTTTTTCGCCGCTAAAACTGCCGCTTCGTATATTGCAGTTTCGCTTATTTCCTTGCCCTCGGCTCTTATTATAACATGGGAGCCGGGGATATTTTTTGTATGCAACCAGATATCATAGTTTTCGGCGGTTTTCATTGTTAATTTATCATTCTGAAGATTGTTTCTGCCTATTAAAACCAAGAAACCGTCGCTCGTTTTTGCCTTTTTGAATTCTCCCTCGAAAGGCTTTCTCTTATCCTTTTTGTTTTCTTTTATATACCCTGTTGCTTTCAGCTCCTCTTTTATAAGACGGGCATCTGCTTCGCCCTCGCATCGGCTTATGGCATCTAAAACGCTTTCGAGGTATTCCTCCTCGGCTTCGGCTTCTTTTATAAGAGATGTCAAAGCCTTTTCGGCATTAGAAAGCTTATTATATTCCTTATAATATTTCTGCGCGTTGGCGGCAGGGGATAATCTTTTATCCAAAGAAATCTTTATTTCTTTAGGCGGATTTTCATAATAGTCCTCTACCAAAACCGATTCGGCGCCCTTTTCTATCTTATATAAATTCGCCGTTATAAGCTCGCCTTTTTTGCGATATTTTTCTCTATCTCGGCTTTTTATTAAATCCTCTTGTCTGTTACCTAATTTTCGGCGCACCCTTTGAAGACGGGTTGATATAAGCTTTTGAAGCTCTAAGCAATAAGCTTGTCCTCTGAGCTTTGCCGATTTTGAAGAAAAAAAGCCTTCAGCCGCTTCGCTCGGACTTTTATATTCCTTAATTTCGCCGACTATTGGAGGCAAAAAGCCAAAGGACAAAGGGCTTCCCTCACGGAATTCGACAAAAAACTTGCCCTCTTCTTCCCCCGAAATTCTCTTTTTTATACCTGATATCTCTTTTTTTAACCTTTCTTTTTCGCTCTCTGTTATCTGAGAGAGCGCCTTATCCCCTCCGACAGCTCTTATGCAAAGCGCTTCGCTCGAAGAGGGGGAAAGCCCCTCTATAGTTTTCATTAAAGCCGAGGTTAAGGACTCCTCTTTATATAAAGAGAAGAGCCTCTCTATTACAATATCCTCGCCTACTTCCGAAATATCGCATTTATCCATTCGCGGCAAAGGCTCATATTTTATTCCCGGAAGAATTGTTCTCACATTTGTATCGGATAAATCTGTTCGCCTTAAGGCATCAATTATTTTGCCGTCTTCTTTAAATAAAATTAAATTGCCGCTTCTGCCCGTAAGCTCTGAAACTAAGGTTAAAACCCTTTTATCGCCAAGCTCATCATAAACAGAGAAGTCGAAAAACAAGGCTCTGTCCATTCCGCTTTGGCGAATATCTAAAAGGGTACCGCCCGAAAGATGCTTTCGAAGCAGCATACAAAACATAGGGGGCTGAGCGGGATTTTGGAAAGACGCTTTTGTTAATACCGCGCGCTGACAAGAGCCTCCGATATTTATCAGAAGCTTTAGAGTTTCCGCCCTGCCGCGAAGTGATAAAACTATCTCTTCCTTAGAGGGCTGATATATTTTATCGACCTTAGAAAATTTTAAACGGTCGGTCATCTCATTTTTTAAAAATCTAAGATAAATTCCGTCGAGTGCCAAATTTTTTCTCCTAACCTATTAAATAGGGCCTTTTTTCTTTTTCAGAGAGAACTATCTCCAAATCGGTTTTTTCCTTTAAAAGCTTTAAAAGACAGGGCATATAAATTTTCTCGGTTTCATAATGTCCCGCATCTATTAAGGCTATATTTAAGCTTTTAGCTTCTATAAAAGCATCGTGCTTAACATCGCCCGTTATCAAAGCATCGGCGCCTTTTTCTGCCGCTTCCTTTAAAAAGCTGCTCCCGCTTCCCGCGACAACCGCCACCTTTTTAATATTTTCTCTTTCCGTATAGCGGATTTTTTCGCAAGAAAATACTTTTTTGCATTTTTCCGCTAAGCTTTTAGCGTTTGTTTCTTTAGTTTCGCCCAAAACCCAAAAGCCGCTTTGCGAACAATCCGAAAGCCCCAAAGCCTTTGCCGCAAAAGCAGAGGTACCCATTTCGGCTTTATCAATATTGGTATGCGCCGAGATGAGGCTTATATTGTTTCTTATTAAAAATGCGGCGACAGATGAGCTGTCTATACTATAAAGCGGCGAGAAAATAAGCGGATGATGGGAAACTATTAAATCGCAGCCTTTTTCTGCCGCTTCCTTTGCTACCGCAAAACTGCAATCGAGAGCAACTAAGATTTTATGGACTTCTGCTTCGCCGCTTCCTATCAGTATTCCCGAATTGTCCCACTCTTCTGACATATCGAACATAGCGGCGGAATCTATTATATTATAAATATCCTTTACTTTCACCTAAAGCTTCTCCTTTATTTCATTTATAAGCCGAGCTATCTTTTCGGCTTCGTTAGGGTTTTTAGACTGCTTTTCCAAGCGGGAGATTACCTTTTCTATATATTTTTTCCCCTCACCTATAGGGGCTATCTCCCCTATCTGATACCAGCTTTCTTCTTTTTTATAAGGCTTTCCGTTGTATGAAGCCTTCATTACCGAATAAACCCTGCCCGACTGAACTACGGCGGTTTCCTTTTCTATTATAAAGCCGTTTTCAGCTAAAAATCTTCTAAGGGCATCATCTCTTGTCATAGGGTTTAAAACGAAGTTTATTCGGGAATACTCTTCAGAGAGGGAATTTTTTAAAATATCGGAAATAAGCTCGCCGCCCATTCCGCAGATGGAAACATCGGTTATCTCAGAAAGGGTAAGTCCTTTTAAGCCGTCGGTTAAAACGGTTGTTATTTTGTCTTCCAGCTTTCGCTCTTTTATCAATGCTTCTGCAAATAAAAGGGGGCCCTCGTTTATATCGCAGGCAAATGCCCTTTTAATCCTGCCCGATAAAATCAAGCTAACGGGGAGCTTTGCATGGTCGGTTCCTATGTCGGCTAAAACGGCGCTATCGGAAATAAGCTCTGCCGCCGCTAAAAGCCTTTTATCAGCTGACGCTTTCATTTTTCTCCCCTCCTTTTTTATTACAGTATAGCATAGCTTTTTAAATTTGTAAAAAGATATTTCAAAAAACTATTGACATTCCCCTAAAAAGGTGTAAAATAAAATCAGTTAGCACTCTAAGGGGTAGAGTGCTAAATCGCAAGAAAAAGGGGGAAATGAGGAAGATGCTAAGCGGCAGAAAGCAGCAGATATTTTTTTCAATCGTAGAAAACTATATCGAAAGCGGCGAGCCTATAGGCTCTAAAAGTCTTCTCGGAATTTTCGCGAATGCAGTTTCCTCCGCTACGATAAGAAACGATATGGCTTATCTTACCGAGCTCGGTCTTATAGACCAGCCGCATACCTCGGCAGGCAGAGTTCCAACCCTTCGCGGTATTCGCTATTATCTTGATAACCTTATGGAAAGAAAAGTTCTTTCCGAAAAGGAAAAGGCTCAGATAGACAGTATCTTTAATTTTTCCGAGCCTGACAGCGACCGATTTCTTTTAAAGGCTAGCGACGCTTTATCCGATATGCTCTCTCTTGCGGTTATCGGAAGAACGGCTAAAGCCGAAAGCCGAATAGACCGAATAGAGCTTTTAATTCCTGCGCCGAATATGTTTGTTGTTGTTTTAATAACTACAAATAAAGAGGTTAAAAGCAAGATATGCGTTTCCCCTTATCCGATAAGCAAAGATGCTGTTTCGTTTTTCTGTGAAAACATAAATAAATATTTATCCTCAGCGCCCCTTTCCGCTATAAACCTTTCATATATTCAATCGGTTGCGGCGAATATGGGAATTTACGGGCTTGAGCTATCTCCCCTTTTATCGGCGATAGCAGAGCTTGCAAAGGGAGCTGAAGAGGAAAGATTTTTTATAGAGGGCGAGGCTAATCTGCTTATAGGCGGTATAGCCGATAGGCAGATTTTAAAGGCAGTTAAAAGGCTTGTAGAAAGCGGCGAGCTTGCGGCAATATTCCCCGAAAGCTCCAAGGGAACAGAAATAATCTTAGGAAGCGAACTTTCTTCTCCCTATCTTACGCCGCTTTGTATAATTATGACGCATTTTGAATACGGCGGAAAAAAAGGCTCGGTAGGGCTTATTGGCTCTGTAAGGTGCGAATATTCCCATCTTATTCCTTGCCTTGAATATTTCGCCGAAAGCTTTTCTAAACATTTTGCGGAAGGAGAAAAATAATGGCTGACAAAAAGAAACAGACAGAAGAAGCAGAAGAGATAGTTGAAGAGGCTGTAGCCGAAACCGTTGAAAAGGCGGTTTATGACGAGCTTCAGGATTCTTATCTTCGATTGCTTGCCGAATTTACAAACTTTAAAAACCGAACAGCAAAGGAAAAAACGACTATTTTCGGAGACGGAGAGGCATTTGCAATTTCCTCTATTCTTCCCGTTATTGATACGCTTGACCTCGCGGCAAATACAGAAAGCACCGACGAGAAATATAAGCAGGGCGTTTTAATGACACTTACTAATTTAAAGGAAGTTTTCGAAAAAATGGGGGTTTCGGAGATATCCGAAATCGGAGTTTCATTCGATCCTACCGTTCATAACGCGGTTTTAACCGAAGAAAACGAAGAGTTCCCCGAAAACACCGTAAGCGCCGTTTTCCAGAAAGGATATAAATTAGGCGATAAAGTATTAAGACCCGCAACCGTTAAGGTTGCGAATGCATAAACATCATTTGGAGGTAAACTAAAATGGGAAAAATTATTGGTATTGACTTAGGTACAACAAACTCCTGCGTTGCAGTTATCGAGGGCGGCGAGCCCGTTGTTATAGCTAATGCAGAGGGCGGAAGAACAACTCCTTCGGTTGTTGGTTTCGCAAAGAGCGGTGAAAGACTTGTAGGTCAGGGTGCAAAGCGTCAGGCTATAACCAACCCTGATAAAACAATAAGCTCTATCAAGCGCCATATGGGCTCTGATTATAAGGTTACTATCGACGATAAATCTTATACCCCTCAAGAGATTTCCGCTATGATTTTGCAAAAGCTCAAAAGCGATGCAGAAAGCTATCTCGGAGAAACCGTTACAGAGGCTGTTATAACAGTTCCTGCTTATTTTACAGACTCTCAGCGTCAGGCAACTAAGGACGCGGGCAAAATCGCAGGTCTTGATGTTAAAAGAATTATCAACGAGCCTACCGCTGCGGCTTTAGCTTACGGCGTTGACAAGGAAAACGACCACAAGGTTATGGTTTATGACCTCGGCGGCGGTACATTCGACGTTTCTATTATTGAAATGGGCGATGGTGTTCAGGAGGTTTTGGCAACTGCAGGAAACAACCGCTTAGGCGGCGATGATTTCGATGAAAGAATTATCAACTGGCTTGCAGAGGGCTTCTTAAAGGAAAACGGAATTGATTTAAGAAAAGATAAAATGGCGGCTCAGCGCTTAAAAGAGGCGGCTGAAAAGGCTAAGATTGACCTTTCGGGCGTAACTCAGGCAAACATCAACCTCCCCTTTATTACAGCCGATGCTACAGGACCTAAGCATCTCGATATGACTCTTACCAGAGCTAAGTTCAACGAGCTTACCGCAGACTTAGTTGAGGCTACAATGGGACCTGTTAAGCAGGCTTTATCCGATGCAGGCATAAGCACCTCTGAACTCGACAAAATTCTTTTGGTTGGCGGCTCTTCAAGAATTCCCGCCGTTCAAGAGGCTGTTAAAAACATTACAGGCAAAGAGCCATTTAAGGGAATTAACCCCGACGAATGCGTTGCTATCGGCGCGGCTATTCAAGGCGGCGTTTTAGGCGGCGACGTTAAGGGACTTCTTCTCTTAGACGTTACACCCCTTTCTTTAGGAATTGAAACCCTCGGCGGTGTTTCTACCAAAATTATCGAGAGAAACACAACTATTCCTACCAAGAAATCTCAGGTATTCTCTACCGCGGCTGACGGCCAGACTCAGGTTGAGATTCACGTTTTACAGGGTGAAAGAGAGTTCGCTAAGGACAATAAAACTCTCGGTCTTTTCAAGCTCGACGGTATCCCTGCTGCTCCCAGAGGAGTTCCGCAGATTGAGGTTACCTTTGATATAGATGCTAACGGTATCGTTGGCGTTACCGCTAAGGATTTAGGAACAGGCAAAGAGCAGAAGATAACAATTTCTTCCTCTTCGAATATGTCCAAAGAGGATATCGAAAAGGCTGTTAAAGAATCCGAGCAGTTTGCTGAAGAGGATAAAAAGAGAAAAGAAGAAATTGATACCCGCAACAATGCTGACCAGATGGTTTATATGGCAGAGAAAACCGCAGAGGAATTAAAGGATAAGATAGACGAAGCAGATAAAACCGCTATCTTAGACGCTTCTTCCGCTTTAAAGGAAGCTTTAAAGGGCGATAACCTCGATACCATTAAGGCTAAAATGGATGAGCTTCAGAAGAAGATTTATGAGGTTTCTTCTAAAGTTTATCAGGCTCAGGCGCCCCAGGGCGACGCCGCAGGAGCTAATGCTTCGGGCGGTGCGGGTGAAGAATTCGTTGACGCTGATTTCAAGGAAGTTGACGGCGAAGAGAATAAATAATTAAATCCTTCTGCGGGAGATAACCCTCCCGCAGAAGTTTTTGGCAGAGGGGAATCATTTTGGCAGACAAAAGAGATTATTATGAGGTTCTCGGTATCGGCAAATCCGCTTCCGAGGACGAAATAAAGAAAGCATACCGCTCTCAGGCGAAGAAATACCACCCCGATTTACACCCCGGCGATAAAGAAGCCGAGGCTAAATTCAAAGAGGTTAACGAGGCTTATGAAATCCTTTCAAACCCCGAAAAAAAATCCCGTTACGACCAGTTCGGCCATGCGGGAGTTGATCCGAATTTCGGAGCGGGCGGCGGATACGGCGGAGGCTTTGGCGGCTTCGGCGGCGGTTTTGATATGGGAGATCTCGGCGGCATCTTCGGCGATCTTTTCGGCGGCGGTTTCGGCGGCTTTGGCTCCAGAGAAAGAAGCGGACCTAAAAAGGGCGAAAATATCAGAGTTCGTATCGGTATTTCCTTTTTTGAAGCCTGTAAGGGAGCTAAAAAAGAGGTAGAGATAGACCATATGGTTTCCTGCCCCGATTGTAATGGCTCGGGCGCTAAAAAGGGAACATCTCCTAAAACCTGTCCTGATTGCTCGGGAAGCGGATATGTAAGACGAGTTCAGAGAACTCCGCTCGGCAATATGCAAACTACCTCGCCTTGCTCGAGATGTCAGGGCAAGGGAACGATAATCGAAAATCCTTGCGATAATTGCCGAGGAACAGGCAGAGTTAAAAAGCGCAGCAAAATCGAGATAAATATCCCCGCAGGCATTGATAACGGTCAGACCATTCCGCTTCGCGGTATGGGCGATAAGGGACTCGACGGCGGCCCCGCAGGCGACCTTTATGTAACCGTTAGCGTTCGGCCCGATCCCGTTTTCGAGCGCGACGGATATAACATATATGTAGATATTCCGATAACCTTTGCGCAAGCGGCGCTTGGCGATGAGATAACCGTTCCTACGATTGATGGCAAGGTTTCTTATACTATCCCCGAGGGAACTCAGTCGGGAACAACCTTCCGTCTTCGCGGCAAAGGCGTTCAAGAGCTTGGCGGCAGAGGCAGAGGCGACCAATATGTTAAGGTTTCGGTTGAAATTCCGAAAAAGCTTAATAAGGCTCAGAGAGAAGCTATTAAAGATTTCGACAGCCTTTTAAACAAGGAAAACAACCATTACGAAAAAAGAAAAAGCTTCTTCGAAAAGCTTAAAGACAGAAAATAATGTGCAAATAAAAATACATGGTGCTTATTACAAGCTCCGTGTATTTTTTTGTTTTTATTCAGTCCTCAGCGCTTCAACGGGGTTTTTGCGAGAAGCGATTTTTGCGGGAACAAGACCTGCAACAAAGGTAAGCGCCATACTTATTGCAACCAATATCAGCGCCGCTACGGGCGGTAGGTATGCGCTGAGATTAGTAAGCCCTGTCAGCGAATGGAGAATAATATTTATAAAAACATTGCAAATAAGAGTAAATCCTATTCCTATAATACCCGACACCGCGCCTACAATAAGGGTTTCGGCATTGAATACCCTCGAAACGTCCTTTTTCGAAGCGCCGATAGCGCGAAGAATTCCGATTTCCTTTGTTCTCTCGAGCACCGAAATATAGGTTATAATTCCTATCATTATTGAAGAAACGATTAAGGATATCGCAACAAAGGCTATAAGAACATAGGATATAGCGTTTATTATCGTTGTAACCGAGCTCATAAGAAGTGCAACATAATCGGTATAGTCTATCTGGTCAGCCTTATCAACCGTATTATTATAGTTTTCAATAGCTATCGCAATATTATCCTTATCCTCAAAGGTATTGGCATAAAGGTTTATAATGCTTGGCTCATCGGGGTCGATATAGCCGAGCTTTTTAAGGTTTTTCTTCAAGGTAGATTCGGAAACCTGAGCGGGCATATAGCTATCATAAAGCTCTTCTAATTCGTCTTCGTTTTTGGTAGCAATAAGACTATCAAGCTGTGCGCTTAAAGCCGAGGCAGGAACTGCCGCAAGCTGAGCTTTAACACCGTCTGAATACTGCTTTATAACTACCGAGCGGTACTGCTCTTCGGCAAATTTCGAAAAGTCCTCATCGCTCATAGAGGCTAAATATTCTTTAACTGTAGCTTCGTCTATCTCTCCGTTTTTCGTAAAGGAAGAGAGCATCATATTTTCAAGCTCCGCGCGGCTGAGAGAGCCGAGCGCCGTTTTTGTAGCCTCGGTTAAATATTCTTCCGAGGGGGTTGCCATAATGCTTATATAGAGGTTTGCCTTGTCGGTTTCATTTCTTTCAGCAAAATATTTCTTTATAGCTTCTGCCTTTTCAGCCTTTGTAGGCTCCTTGTAGTCGTCGGTTTTAAAGGGAAGCCCGGTAAAGATATCCTTATCGGGATTTTTAAGCTGGAACAAAACATTTTCGTCAAGCTCCGAAATCTCAACAACCTTTTCCATCAAAGCCGAGGTGTAGCCGATAGAGCAAGAAAGCATCGTTGAGGTTGCGTCCTCGCTAGGTCTTATAATTCCGCTTATTTTAAGCTTTATGCCGTTTTGATATAAAAGCTCCATTCCCTCTTCGGTTTCGGAAATATCCTGATATTGGCCGTTTTCGCCGAGCTTATATTTTCCGCTCGGTAAAACGAGGCTGTATTCCTTTGAGGAGATTTCCTCATAGCTCCATACCTTTCTTTCGGTTTCATAGCTTTCGCCCTTCATATAAGCCCCAATTGCCGCTTTCATTTCGTCCTGCGGCTTTAGTCCCAAAGCATAAAGAGCCATATCGGAAATCTCGTTGTTCTCGTTTAAAATTAAAACTACTTCGTTATAATTTTGAGGCCAAGAGCCGTAAATAATATCATACTGGTTTTTTATCATCGGGTTAACGTCTAAGCTTGTTTCGCCGCTCAGCATCTCCCCGAAAACTCCCATCTGATTGCTGAACTGCTGAGCCGCGGGATTGGTAGTTTCTTCGTCCATTCCGTAAACCGAGCTCATAAGCTCCCTTAAATCCGCCTTGACAAGCTTTCCGTTATCGTCTTTAGTATATATAGCCATATCAAAATTATAGCCATACTGAACACCGACTAAATATTGGTTTATCTCCGAGCTTTTTTCTTCAAGATATTCCTTAAATAGAGGCAGATTGTTTGTATTAACCCCTGCCGAGCTTAAAGAATTCATCATCTCAAACATTAAATTATTTTCATAAACGGCATCTTTCCCGTGCTCCGAGTTTTCTTTAACCTCGCCCGCAAGTGAGTTTAAAAGGGCGGTATAGTCAACCGTTTCGGCTTCAATCGTTATCGGATAGGAAGAAAGAGTATCCTGTTCAACCGCGTTTATAAAGGTTTGAACACCTTGAGATACCGATAGAATAAGGGCAATTCCTATAATGCCGATAGAGCCTGCAAAAGAGGTTAAAAAGGTTCTTCCCTTTTTGGTCATAAGATTATTCAAAGAAAGGGAAACCGCCGTTAAGAAGGACATCGAGCGCTTTTTGCCGAGAGAAATTAAGCTTTTCTTTTCCTCTTCAGGCTCGTAAGGGTCAGAATCGTTTATAACATTACCGTCAAGCAAATTTATAATTCTCGTTGAATATTTTTCTGCTAAAGCGGGGTTATGGGTTACCATAATTATAAGGCGGTCTTTAGAAATTTCCTTTAAAATCTCCATAACCTGTACGCTCGTTTCGCTGTCGAGCGCGCCCGTCGGCTCATCGGCTAAGATTATATCAGGGTCGTTAACCAAGGCTCTCGCTATCGCAACCCTCTGCATCTGTCCGCCCGACATCTGATTCGGCTTTTTATGAATTTGCTCCTTAAGCCCTACCTTTTCAAGCGCCTCTACAGCTCTTTTATGGCGCTCTGTGGCGCTTACGCCCGAAAGGGCTAGCGCGAGTTCAACATTTTTAAGGACCGTTTGATGCGGGATAAGATTATAGCTCTGGAAAACAAAGCCTATACATTTATTGCGGTAAATATCCCAATCGCGGTCGCGAAACTGTTTTGTGGATTTTCCGTTGATAAATAAATCTCCGCCTGTATATCCGTCAAGTCCGCCGATTATATTTAAAAGGGTTGTCTTTCCGCAGCCTGACGGGCCGAGAATCGAAACAAACTCTGACTCTCTGAAAGAAAGATTTATATCTTTCAAAGCTTCAGTTTTCGTTTCGCCTACAACATATGTCTTTTTGATATTTTTAAGTTTCAGCATTTCGAACACCTTTCTTTTTATCTCAGGGATATTTTACCACAAAATTCTCCCGATGTCTGTCGATATCACAAAATTTTCATTGATTATATCATTTTTTTATGATAAACTAAAGATATTCTTAGATAAGGAGAAGAATTTATGAAAAAAACTATAGCTCTTTTGCTCTCATCGTTACTTATGATTTTTATGCTTGTTTCTTGCTCAACCCCCAAAATCGGCATTCACCATGCTGAGATAACAGTTGAAAACTATGGCGTTATTAAATTAGAGCTTAACGGAGATGTTGCTCCCATAACCGTTCAGAACTTTATGGATTTGGCAAACAGCGGATTTTATGACGGCCTTACCTTCCATAGAATTCAGAAAGGCTTTATGATTCAGGGCGGCGACCCCGAGGCTACAGGAATGGGCGGAAGCGAAAATAATATAAAAGGCGAGTTTTCCTTAAACGGCGTTGATAATACGATTTCTCACAGCCGAGGCGTTATTTCGATGGCGCGCAGAGGCGATAGCTTTAACAGCGCAACAAGTCAGTTCTTCATCTGCCACGCGGACTCTTATTTCCTCGATGGCCAATATGCCGCATTCGGCAAAGTAACAGAGGGAATGGAAATAGTAGATGAGATTTGCAAAAACGTTAAAAGCAGCGATTTAGTTCCCAAAGCCGACCAGCCCGTTATAACCTCAATTAAAATTATCGACTAAATGGATAAAGCCTATGCTTAGCATAGGCTTTATTTTCTCTCGAATTCGGAAATAATTATTTTAAAATCTTTATATTCGATTTCAGACGGAAGCGAGTTTTGCAGCTTTATTTTAAATTCGCCCGTTTCTCCCGAAAGAGAGTTTCCCCTTACGCTCTCCTCTATCGCGCGGCAGATAACCGATATAACCGAGCCTGTAAGAGAGCTTTTCCCGCCATCGAAAACTATCGAGCTTCCGCCGAGAACAGAAGCTTCCCCGTTTTTATATTTCATTTTAAGGTTTGACAAGCTTTCGGGGTAAAAGAAAGAGGCGGTATATTCCTCTCCAACCCTTTCGATATATCCTTTTATATTTATATCTCCCTTTCGATATTCGAAATTAAAGCTAAAGCTCCCCGAAAAAATCCTTGAGGAGGGCGGCTCTTCGCCCCCGCAAGAGCTAAATAAAAATAGAACTAAAATTATACTTAAAAACCTTTTCATAGAGAATCCTCCTTGGTTGACACTTTAAATCGGGAGTGATACAATATAAATATATGGAAATAATAAATTTAAGGATTTGATATTATGGATAAAGAAATGCTCCGTAAGCTTCAGCTTGCCAAGCTCGACTCTATACATGAAGTTGAAAGAATATGCAAAAAGCATTCTCTTCGCTTTTTTATCGACTATGGAACCCTTATCGGCGCCGTTCGCCATAGGGGCTATATCCCTTGGGACGATGATATCGACCTTTGTATGCCCGTATCGGATTATAATAAATTTTTAGAAATTGCAAAAGAAGAGCTTAGCTCCAAATTCTTTATGCAAACGGCAGAAACCGACCCGCCTTATAGTCTGCCCTTTATAAAAATCCGTACCAACGGAACGACCGACCTTTATATCCCTTGGAAAAATAAAAAGATACACCAAGGCTTAAGCCTTGATATATTCGTTATCTTCCCTCTGGCAAACAATAAAATTCTCCGCGCTATTCAGTATAAAGCGGCTATGCTTTATAAGCTTACCTATACAGGTAGAATTTTTACCTATAACAAGGCTATCTATTATCTCCAAAAGTTTTTATGCCTCGCTCCTAAATTCTGGAGAAAGGTAACCTATCCGCTTTTTGCGAAATATTCAGAGGAAAAGGCAACCCATTTTTCTCATTTAATAGAAGAGCCGAGAGGACTTATTGAAAAGGAGGGGCTTTTCCCCTTTGTCCCGCTTACATTTGAGGATAAAGAGTACCCCTCGCCCAATAATTACGATAAGTATTTAAGAAGTCTGTATGGCGATTATATGACACCGCCGCCCGAAAAGGAAAGAACGGGCCATGAGGGCTTTATAGTCGACTTAGAGCGCTCTTATGAAGAATACTTAGATTGAGGTATGTGTCTTGAGCTTTAAAATAAAAGAAATAACACCCGAATTAAACGATGAATTTGTTTGCTCCCATAAAAAAGAGCATTTTATGCAGCTTTCCTTATGGGGAGAGATTAAATCAAAAGGACAATGGCAAAGTGAGCTTTTAGGGCTTTTCGATGAAGAAAAAATAGTCGGCTCGGCTATGCTTCTTCGCCGAAAGCTCCCCTTAATCGGCGGATATCTCTATTATGCACCGAGAGGCTTTGTTGTAGATTATGATGATTTCTCGCTTGTAAAGGCTTTTACCGATGAGATTTATAAATATTTAAAGCCGAAAGGCGCCGTTTATCTGCTTATCGACCCCGATTATTATTACAGGGTTTTAGATAAATATGAAAACGAAACAAAATCAGCCGATGATTTCGTTGAGAAAATGAAAGAGCTTGGCTTTTCTCACCGCGGCTTTACAGGGGGCTTCGACTCAAGTCAGCCGAGATGCACATTTCGCTTAAATCTCAAAGATGACCTCGATAAAATATTCGACCGCTTTGACCGCTTTGCAAAAAAAGCTATAAGGCAGTCTGAGGATAACTGCATTGAGGTTTTCCCCTCAACCGATTTTGAAACCTTTGAGGAGATTATGAAGGAAACCGCCCTGCGCGATGGTTTTATCGAAAACCGCCTCGATTATTACAAGCTCGTTTATGAAACTTTGCACCCAACGGGCTTTTGTGAGCTTTTAATGTCGAAATATCTCCCTAAAAAGCACCTTGCGGCGCTCGAAGAGCAGATAGCCGCCGCCGAAAAAGATATCGAAGCGGCTAAAGAGCGTATCGCTCAGAAAGATACCTCAAAGGCGCAAACCGTTTTAAAACAGGCTTTAGAGAAAAAGGAAAGGCTTTTAAAGCTTAAAGCCGAAGCCGAAGAAAATGATAAGCTCTATCCCGATGGTATCGTTTTATCAACAGGAATAAATATAAATTCCAAAAACCGCGGTTGGACCGTTTTCGGCGGAAGCCGAGATATTTTAAGGTCCTTAAACGCAAACTATGCTATAACCTATGCCGCTATTAAGCGCTTTCATAAGGCAGGTATGGAGTTTATGGACTTTTTCGGAACTATCCCCAACCCCGATGAAAAAAGCCCTCTCTTTGGAATTCATCGCTTTAAAGCAAAGTTTTCGGGCGATTATATCGAATTTCCGGGAGAATTCCATTTAGTATTTAAGCCTTTGCGTTATTTTATATGGATAAAGCTTTATCCTACAGCCCTTAAAATTATCAAAAAAATAACAAGAGCTATCAAAAAATAAATAAACAGAGTATCGAACAGATACTCTGTTTTATTTTTATGCTGAAATTTATTCTGTTATTCTTTTAAAAGCCTTTGGAATAGCTTCAATTATATCTCTTGGAAGCATAGCGTGTTCGGTTTTTTCCTCTGCCGCTATATCTCCCGCAAGTCCATGGAGAAAAACCGCCTTTTTGGAAGCGCTGAATATATCCTCACCCAAGCTTAAAAACGCGCCTAATATCCCTGAAAGAACATCTCCGCTGCCGCCGCGCGCCATTCCCGCATTCCCCGTTGTATTAACCGCCATTTCGCCTGAGGGCGCTGAAACTATAGTTTTATGTCCCTTTAAAACAAGATGTGCTCCGCTGTTTTTAGAAAAGTCGGCGGCTATTCCCTCTCTGTCAGCCTCTATCTCAGAAACCGTTTTTCCTAAAAGCCTTGCCATTTCCCCTGGGTGAGGGGTTAAAACCATCGGCCCCTTTTTTATTTTCAAAATATCTGTATTTCCCTTTAAAGCATTTATGCCGTCGGCATCTAATAAAAGCGGCCCTTTATAATTTTTCAAAACATATTTAACGGTTTTTAAAGCCTTGCCCCCAAGCCCAGGGCCTATAACAACCGCCGTACTTCGCATAAGGGCGCGGTCTATTATCTTTTTATTGAATTTTTCCATAGGCTCCAAAACCGCCTCAGGGATAAGCGGAAAAATTTTGGATATGACCCTTTCAGAGGATAAAAGGGTAACTATCCCTGCCCCGCTTCTAAGCGCCGCTAAGGTGCTGAGCGCTGCCGCGCCTGGGTAGTTTTCGCTGCCCGCTATAATCAAAAGTCTGCCATAGGAGCCTTTGTGACTCTCTTTTTTTCTTGTTGGAATAATAATTTCCTCTTTTAAAATTTCTTTCATTTTTCCTCCCAAGCTATAACAAAGGCTATAGCATATTCCTTTTCATGGGCTAAGCTAACATCAAATTTAAGCCCCTCAGCTTTTTCAGCCGCTTTCCCCGAAAGAGAAAAATAGGGTTTGCCCATTTCATCTCTCAAAACCGAAATTTCAGAAAGAGAAAATCCTCTAACGCCGCTCCCCAAAGCTTTGGAAAAGGCTTCCTTTGCGGCAAAGTTTGCCGCCGCTGACGAAGCGCCCTTTTCTAAAATAAGCGCTCTTTCCTCTTCGGAATAAACCCGATTTAAAAAGGCGGGGCTTTTAAGGCTCTTTTCGATCCTCTCTATTTTAACGATATCCGTTCCAACTCGCATTTTATTCTCCTTGAAAACTCCGCCCGACTGTGATAATATAAAATTAGTCGAAAGGAGATAGTTTATGATTGGTATTATTTCAGCATTATCGCTTGAAACCGAAATGCTTATAGAAAAAAGCAGCTTCGATATAAAAGAAACCGTTTCGGGCATTGATTTTCATAAAATAGAAATCGGTGGGAAAGACACAGTTCTCGCCGTTTGCGGAGTCGGCAAGGTTAATGCCGCAAGAACTGCTCAGGCTATGATTTTAAAATATAACCCCGAATGTATTATAAATACAGGCGTTGCAGGCGGACTTTCCTCTTCTTTGAAAATCGGAGATATCGTTATCTCCGAAAAGGTAGTTCAGCATGATATGGATACAACCGCCTTAGGCGATGAGCCCGGCTTTTTAAGCACACCTCCGCTTGTCTTTATCCCTGCCGATAAATCCCTTTTGGAAAAAACTATAGAGGTCGGAGCCTCTCTTGACATTTCGGTAGTAAGCGGAACTATCGCATCGGGCGATAAGTTTATATCCTCTGAAGAGGATAGAGAAAGAATAATCCGCCTCTTTTCTGCCGCTGCCTGCGAAATGGAGGGCGCGGCTATCGGTCAGGTGTGTTACCTGTCAGAAGTTCCTTTCTTGGTAATCCGCGCCATTTCCGACGGCGGAAACTCCGATTCCCCTATGGATTACCCAACCTTCGCCCGCTTCGCCGCCAAACGCGGCGCCGCCCTTTTGGAAAAACTTATCTCTTTATAAAAAGAATACAACAAATAATCTTTAAAAGCAAGACCGCCTAAAAAATAGGCGGTCTTTTTTCGTTTTATTTGCTGTATAGCTCGGATTCGGGGATTAGGATTTCGCCGTTTTCCTTTTCGTATTCGTCAACACATTTCTGAGCTAAATATTCGAGCTGAGCATTAAGCGAACGCTTATTCTGCTTCGCAACATACGCAATTTTACAAAGCAATTCAGGCTCAAATCTTATAGTTGTTTGTCTTCTATCATCAGCCACGATAACACCCCACAAACATTATGATATCATTCTGATAACATTATATGAATTTCCCTCTTGAAATTCTAATGTCATTGTGATATCATAATGTTGTCAACCATAACTTTCGCTTGTTGCGACACAAATTAAGAAGAGGTGCCTTAAAAAGGCACCTCTTCTTAATCTTTCAATGCAGTTATCGGAACTACATATATTCCATCTTCTCTTCTGTAGGCGGCATTAGACATTCCGCATATAATACACATAATATCAGGCTTAAGCGAATTTTCTTCTATGGAATTATAAATTGCCTTAAGATTATCCACCGCATCATTTATTTGGTTTGCGCCCAACTTTATTTCAAAGGCGCACCATCTTCCATCGGGAAGCTCTACAACAGAATCTATCTCTCTGCCTGCATAGTCCTGATAATGATATAGCTTGGCTCCAAAGGATTCTGCATATATTCTTAAATCGCGCTCACATAAAGCTTCAAATAAAAAGCCTAATGTTTCAAGCTCAGATAGCAACCTATCGGGAGTTAAGCGAAGCAAGGCACAGGCAAGAGAAGGATCGGAAAAATGCCTCTTTTCTGCCTGCTTTACGCGAACCGAAGAACGAATTTTAGTTGCAAAAGGCTCTTGATTATCTGTTAAAAACAGCCGCTTGAATATGTCAAGATATGTTGCAACTGTTTCTGCATCTATATCCTCATCGTCAACATCCTTTATGTCGTTTTTCAAGGTTTTGTTGGTAACCGTTGTGCTCTCGTTTCTCGCCAAAGACCTAAGCAATAAATTCATTTTATGGGTATCTCTTTTTATTCCGTCTATTCTATATGCATCATCATCAACAACGGCATTAAGATATTCCATCGGCATAAGCCTTGCTTCAGAAATAGGTGTTGTCAAGTTTCCCGGCCAACCGCCGCGAACAATATATTCTGTTATTTTTT
>JAGBHD010000044.1 GCA_018110785.1 Oscillospiraceae bacterium | reverse complement strand
GCAAAATTTCAGGATGCAAATGCTGTTCAGGATGCTGGATGTTGGTCAGCAAAAACAAGCGTTTATCCCAATCCGAGAATTATAACCGGTCTTACCGATTCGCTTTATCCCGGCTATGCTCTCAAAAAGCAGGGTTACGGCAATCATAAATTGATTACAACCTTTACCGCTCCTGCGGACGGAACCTACAGATTTGTGCCTCAGGATTGCTATCAGGGCAAAATAGGATCTGTATATAACAACTATTCGGCCAATGCGATAATTACCGTTGAAATAAACGGAGTTAAACAGGGTAATGACTTGGTAGTTCCTGCTAAAGCTACAGCTGATCTTAAGCGTATTGATAATATTAAGCTTGATAAAGGCGATACAATAACAGTTACAATAAATACAGAAGCTCCTGCAACTATTGATTGGAGTTGGTACAATACTTATGTTAACTATGATATCGACCTTGTTACAACAGCTGATGAAAACTTCTATTATGCAGGAATTGAGTTATCCGATAATATAGCTAAAGCGGGCAACGAAACTTATGTTGACCTTGCCATTACAAACCTTATGGAAAATGTTTCGGGCTTCTCTGCAAAGATTAAGTTCGATAAAAACCTATTCGAGTTTGTAAGAGCTGAAAACCTAAGCGTTACAGCGGAAGATTTCCAGGTAGCCGATAATGGCGCAGGAGAAGTAGGCGTTGTATATGTATCCGATAAGAATGATATCGGAAACAATAGTACAGTTCGTCTTTATTTCAAGGTTAAAGCCGGTGTAACTCCTTCAACCTATACGATTTCTCCTATAGAGGCTATGTTCGTCAGAATAGACGCTAAGGATAAAACAAAGGTAGAAGAAGTTAACTTCACAAACTTTATAACAGATGATGCAGTTTTAAAGGTTAGATAAATTGATTAGAGACGGGAACGAAAGTTCCCGTTTCGGTTTTTAATGGGGGAAAATAAAAGGGGAATGAGAAAATTTATATCTTCGTGTTTTGCGGCAATAGCTTTAATTATGTTATTGTCGATTGATGTTTTTGCGGCAGGAAAAATGAATATATCCGTATTATCGGAAAAAGAAAATTTAAAAAGAGGAGAAGAAATAAGCGTAGTATTAAAAATCAGCAATGAATATGATGGGGCGCTTCTCACTAAAGTTAAAATTCAATGGAACTTCTTTCAGCTTGAGCTTATATCCTTTGAAAAAATGTCTGAGGAAAAATTTTTGAGTACCGAGGCAGAAACAACGGCTGATAATATTATCTGGAGCTTTATAGGTAGATTTTCTTCGGGAAATGCTTTTGATGCGTTAAAACTCAGTTTTAAGGTTAAGAATGATGCGCCTTATGGCAAAAGCGAAATAAATCTTTCTTCGGATAGTGAAAATATTTTTTCTGAAAGCATAAGCCTCTCTATAGAATGCGCTAACCATATAGCCGATCCCGAAAAAAATAAATGGGAAGACGGGATAGTGGCAAACTGTACCGGCGGCGGAACTATTATTCGTAAATGCTCGGTCTGCTTAGCAGAATACCGAGAGGAAGTATCGGCATCAGGGCATAAAATAAGCGATTGGAAAAGAACAAAAAACGCAACATGCACTGCCGACGGCGAAGAAGAGGGCGAATGTGAATCTTGCGGAGAAACGGTTTCTCAAGAGATAGAAGCATTTGGACATAGCTTTAGCGATTGGGAAACAGGAAAAACGGTTAGTTGCAGCGAAGACGGAAAAGAAATAAGAAGCTGCAAAAGATGCGGGGAAAAAGAAATTAAAACAATAGAAGTTAAGGGACATAAATTCGGCGAAGCCGTAA
Source organism: Oscillospiraceae bacterium (assembly GCA_018110785.1). GTDB lineage: Bacteria > Bacillota > Clostridia > Oscillospirales > JAGBHD01 > RGIG9114. The sequence goes on along the minus strand of JAGBHD010000044.1, from coordinate 117 downwards.
CAGTAAAGGAGCCAACCGAATATGCAGATGGTTTAAAAGAAAGCAAATGCGCCCGTTGCGGAGCGAAGCTAACAGAGATAATCCCCAAGCTTACTTCTTCCGAAAGCGGCACCCCTC
>JAGBHD010000043.1 GCA_018110785.1 Oscillospiraceae bacterium | reverse complement strand
ATACATTTCTCCTTAAATTACAAATTGTGTTGTTATTATCTGTAATTTGAGGGGATTTATACTGCGCAAATTTACTTTTGAAATTAAATATGTTATAATAAATAAAAGGCGGTGATTCGATTGACCGAAGAACTTAAATTACATATCAAAAAACTTCAAAACCGAGCAACACTTTCATTAATCGCAATTTTATCAACTATTATTTCAATCGGCTTTGGAATCTTGTTTTTATTTGTTCCGTCCTTTGTTGCTATCATCTTTTTTGCTATTGCCATTATTAGCATTTTATATTTGATATATTGCAGTCGTGTTGCAAAGAAAGAGGCAAAAGAAATCGTTTATAAGCCAGTTGTATTTAGCGCAAACAAAAACTTTTCTTTTGAAGAAATAGTCGGTGTTTTTGAAAATCTAACCGATAAAGAAAATCAATTATCAACTTCAAACGATGTGCTGTTTTTCCGATTAAACAAAATATTTAAATTAAGAACTGTGTTATATAGAACAGAAGACTTTAACAAAAAGGATTTTGATAACGCTAAAGACCGCATCAATAAAAAGGCGAACAAAGAATTAAATATCTCGCAATGGGTTAACAGAATGGAAGCGGGAAATATGATGCGCTTTAATATTATCTACACAAATATACTAAATGATGCATTATATCAATTTGTTTCACAAAATGCTACCCGCAACTTAACTAGAGTAGAGGGTATTATAAATATTGCAATTGTCAGTAATCAAATTTTGATACCACCGATTTATGGTGAGTGTGATTTAGCCGAAATCAGCAGATATAAAGGTGTTATTAAATTTATAAATCAGGTTTTATTAAATAGATAGAAAGCTATAAAAGGGGCTGTCTCACTAATGTAAGTGAGGCGGCCCCTTTTGCTATGTATAGGTAAAAATATGCTGTTTTTCGTGAAAAATTTTTCTTAAATAATCGTCCGAAAACCCAGTGTTTATGCGGCTTTTATAAATTGATAATTGAAAATGGAAAATGAAAATTGAAAGTTAATGTGTGTCTGCGGAATATTAATTTTCAATTTTTGTAAATCGTGATACTATTATTTGTTAAGGTGGAGATTTATACTGTTCCAATTTACTTTTTAAAGAGTTAGTGATATAATGAGTATGGGTGAATTTTATGAACTTTTGGTTTGTTTTGATTATAACATTTTTAGCGGGAGCCGGCGCCGGTATTGGTACCGGCTTTGCAGGTATGAGCGCTGCAGCGGTTATTAGCCCGATGCTTATAACCTTTTTAGGGTTGGAGCCGTATGAGGCAGTTGGTATTGCTCTTGCAAGTGATGTGCTTGCAAGCGGTGTTTCAGCTTACACATACAAGAAAAACAACAATTTGGATATTAAAAACGGACTTTTGATGATGAGTATGGTGCTCCTCTTTACCGTTGTTGGCAGTTATGCTTCAAGTATTGTACCGGCGCAAACTATGGGTAACTTCAGTATGTTTATGACCTTGATTTTAGGCATCAAATTTATTGTAAAGCCTGTTATGACCACAAAGCAGGATATGGTGGCGGTAGCGCGGCGCAAACGAATTTTAGGATCTATAATAAGCGGAATAATCGTTGGATTTATTTGCGGCTTTGTAGGAGCAGGCGGCGGAATGATGATGCTTATTATTTTAACCGGTATCTTAGGATATGAGCTTAAAACAGCCGTTGGAACAAGTGTGTTTATTATGACCTTTACAGCACTTACAGGGGCAATATCTCACTTTTCATTTGGCAGGATGCCAAATCTTATTATTATGGCGCTGTGCATTATTTTTACATTTATCTGGGCGCGAATTGCCGCACTTTTTGCCAATAAGGCAAGTCCTAAGACTCTTAATCGTGCAGTTGGTATTGTGCTTGTTATTTTAGGCGTTGTTATACTTGGATTTGAATATTTAATGAAATAAGGATAATCAGAAAGCGAGGTGAATTTCACCTCGCTTTCTTTGAATATAGACGCTTATAAAATTGATAATTGAAAATGGAAAATTGAAAGTTAATGTGTGCGTGTGGCAGGTTAATTTTCAATTTTTATAAATCGTTCTGGTGGTAAAAGAATATTTTTATATTTAAATTAATTGTTGTTATTTAAGTCGGCGGGATATTCGGCAGTTTTGAAAATTTCTCCGCTAGTAGAATCTTTTACGCTAATTATACATTTTCCTGATGCATCAACATCAAACATTTGATACATACAAGATGATAATCCGCAACTTAGAATAGCAAAGGAATCTAGACTGTTTTCAAAACTTTTTTCATCTGCCGTAATAACTATTTTGCTAAAATCGTCATTATATGTTATAGATTTTATAGATGAATAGGTGTTTTTACTTACAAGTTCATCTAGTGTTTGTCTAGTTATTGCTTTAAATTCAGATATAAAATTTTCGTAATCCTTTTTTTCTATTACATATGTAGCAGAACCATCGTCATTCTTTTTAATATCAATAAATCCTTTTTCTTTTTGCTCTTGTGTAAGAGTATAATCAAAGGGTTTTTCTTCGGTTGACATTAAACCTATAAATTCCTTGTTTATTGTAATCTGTACTTTTCCTGTAATAATATCTCCAATATTTTGATTTGCTACTTTATCAAGTGTATCGCTTTTATTTAAATATTCATTTTTTATTAAATTCCAAGCCTCTTTATCAACAATGGCTACAGTTGCAAAGAAGCCGGCAAATACTACAGAAAATGATAAAATAAACGCGGCAAAAGCAACCAGAGCAAATGAAAGTTTTTTATTCATCTTTAAACCTTCTTTTTTAAATATTAAGTATCAACTATTATTATAATAAAAACGATATCAAGGTTTACTACCTAACAACATTAGTATATATAAGCAAACTATAACTTTATATAGAATTATAATATGCTATTTGGCTTATGTCAATAAATAGATATATTATGATGTGGCGCGAAATTAATAGGAATTTCTTAATTTTAAACAACTTTAAAAAAACAGAAGATAAATTGATAGGCTTAAAATTATTGACTGTAAAAAAGCGCTGTGATATACTATGAATTGTTATTTTAATATTTAAAGAGGGTCTGTTTATGTGTATCAGAATAGGAATTATGGGTTACGGCAACCTCGGCAGAGGCATAGAATGCGCTATTAAGCAAAACAGCGATTTAGAGCTTAAAGCGGTTTTTACAAGACGAGCTCCTGAATCAGTTAAGATTTTAACAGAGGGTGTAAAGGTTTATAAGGCGGAAGACGCTATAAAGATGAAGGACGAAATTGATGTTTTGATCCTTTGCGGCGGCAGTGCTACAGACCTGCCGAAGCAAACTCCCGAATATGCAAAATACTTCAATGTTGTTGATAGCTTTGATACACATGCGAAAATACCTGAGCATTTCGCGGCTGTTGATGCGGCTGCAAAGATCAGCGGCAAGGTAGCCGTTATCTCTTCGGGTTGGGACCCCGGTATGTTTTCATTGAATCGCCTTTATGCTGAGGCTGTTTTGTCTGATGGAAAGGATTATACTTTTTGGGGCAAGGGTGTAAGTCAGGGACATTCTGACGCTATAAGAAGAATAGACGGCGTTTTAGATGCTAAACAATATACAATTCCGATAGATACCGCCTTAGAGGCTGTAAGAAGCGGAAAAAATCCCTCTCTTACAACAAGAGAGAAGCATTTAAGAGAATGCTTTGTTGTAGCAAAAGAGGGGGCAGACAAAGAGAGAATAGAAAACGAAATCAAAACAATGCCTAACTATTTTGCTGATTATGATACGATAGTTCATTTTATATCTTTAGAAGAATTAAAAGAAAACCATAGCGGCATTCCTCACGGCGGCTTTGTTATCCGTTCAGGAAAGACAGGTTGGGAAAAGGAAAATACCCATATTATTGAATATAGCTTAAAGCTTGATTCTAATCCCGAATTTACCTCAAGCGTTATAGTAGCTTATGCCAGAGCCGCTTATAGATTAAATAAAGAGGGCGTTTTTGGCTGTAAAACAGTATTTGATATAGCTCCCGCATATTTAAGCAGTATGTCGCCCGAGGAAATGAGAGCGAAGCTTTTATAATATTTATATTATTGGAAAAACGGACATATATTGTCCGTTTTTTTAATTGACGAGCGGAAACAACTATGTTAAAATTTAAATAAGGATATTAGTCATAAAATAGGAGGAATTAGAGTGAAGTTTTATGAAGTAGCAAGTTATAAAGAAATGTCTAGAAAGGCGGCAAATATTATCTCCGCTGAGGTTATTACTAATCCTAATGCAGTTTTAGGCCTCGCAACAGGCTCCTCGCCTATAGGTACATATAAGCAGCTTATCGAATGGTATAACAAGGGTGATATAGATTTTTCGGGAGTTACCGCAGTTAATTTAGATGAGTATTATGGTCTTTCAGAGGATAACGAGCAGAGCTATCGTTACTTTATGAATAAGAATTTTTTTGACCATATTAATATAAACAAAGCAAGAACCTATGTTCCAAACGGATTGGCTAAAGATCCTGTTTTAGAAGGAAAGCTCTATGATGAGCGAATAAAGGCTCTCGGCGGAATTGATATTCAGCTTTTGGGCATAGGCCTTGACGGTCATATAGGCTTTAACGAGCCTAATGATGTTTTTATGAGGGATACTCATTTGGTCGACCTCAACGAATCTACAATAAAAGCTAATGCGCGATTTTTTGAAAGCGAAGACAAAGTTCCCAGACAGGCAATAACTATGGGTATGATGTCGATAATGAGGGCAAAGAAAATCCTTCTTATAGCAGCAGGAGAGAAAAAAGAGGCTGTTGTAAGAGAGGCTTTCAACGGAGTTATAACACCTAAACTTCCTGCATCTATTTTGCAGCTTCACCCTAATGTAACTGTTATTTTTACAAAGGAATCAAACTAAAATGATTATTAAGAATGCAAAGCTTCAAAACGGCATATTCGATTTGAAGATAAATGACGGCAAAATAGCCCGAATAGGTAAGTTTTCTGAAAACGGCGATTTAGATGCTGGCGGTAAAATTCTTATTCCGGGTCTTATAGATGTTCATATACACGGATTTTGCGGAGTTGATTCTTCTGATTGTCAGTTTGATAAAATCGGAGATGCGCTCTTAAAAGAGGGAACAACCTCTTGGCTTGCAACTTTAATGACAGACAGCGTCGATAATCTCGAAAAAATAACCAAAAGCGATAGTCCTCGCGGCAAAGGGAATATGCTTGGATTTCATTTAGAAGGACCATATCTCTCTATGGCTCGAAGCGGAGCGCAGAATAAAAGCTATATAAAAGCTCCCAATATAGAAGAATATAGGCGGTTTTCTAATGTTAAAATGATAACCGTAGCGCCCGAAGCAGAGGGTATGATAGAATTTATTAAATCTGTTGATGCTGTTGTATCAATAGGTCATACAGATTGCAATTATGAAACGGCTATATCCGCTATAGAAGCGGGAGCTAACTCATTAACCCATACATTCAATGCTATGCCGCCGATGCTTCATCGCGCACCCGGCCCTATCGGCGCCGCAGTTGAAAAGCAGATATATGCGCAGCTTATATGCGATGGAAAGCATGTTGAAAAATCGGTAGTTCTTGCGGCATATAAAATGTTCGGTAGCGACAGATTAGTTTTAATAAGCGATATGATAAGACCTGCAGGAATGCCCGACGGGGTTTATGATTCGGGCGGATATGATGTTTATATGAAAAACTCTATAGCTTCGCTTAAAGACGGAACTTTAGCGGGCGGCTCCATATCTCTCATGGACGCTGTTAAAAAGGCTGTAGAGTTTGGAATTGATTTTTACGAGGCTGTTAAAATGGCATCTGAAACTCCCGCAAAGCTTTTAAAGCTTAAAAAGGGTATAATCGAAGAAGGCTATGATGCCGACTTGGTATTGCTTGATGATGATTTGTCTGTTTTAGAGGTTTTGGTTTCAGGCGAAATTGTATATAGCAGATAGCTTGACAAAAACCTATAGCTTTAATATAATATCTAAGAGACAAGCAGAAGAAATTAATATGCTTCTGCTTGTTATTTTTTAACTAAGGTAGTGAAACTTAATATGGAAATTGCTTCAAAAATGAAAAAAATAAAACTATGGCTTTTTGATATGGATGGTACATTATATCTCGGAAATCAACTTTTCGAGTTTACCCCCGACACCTTAAAAACAATTAAGGATTTCGGAGGAAGATATATGTTTATGACAAACAATTCCTCTAAAAGCGTATCGGCTTATATAAAGAAGCTTGCATCGCTTGGAATTTCAGCTGAATATGATGATTTTATTACATCTTCTCAGGCAACAGCATATTATCTTAAAAATCACCACCCTGAAGCTACTTTATATGTTTGCGGAACAGAGTCTTTAAAAGAAGAGCTTAGGGGAGAAGGCTTTAAAATAAGTGATAATATTGATGAAATAGATTGCGTTGTTATGGGCTTTGATACCGAGCTTACATTTAAAAAGTTAGAAGATGTTTGCAAGATTCTTCTAGGGGGAGATGTTCCATATATCGCAACAAACCCCGACTATGTTTGTCCTACAGAATTCGGCAGTGTTCCCGATTGCGGAAGCGTTTGCGATATGATTAAAAATGCAACAGGGAAAAGACCTGTTGTTATCGGAAAGCCCGAGGCTTTAATGCCAATGCTTGCGATGGATAAAACGGGCAGAGGAAAGGACGAAACCGCCGTTATAGGCGATAGAATATATACCGATATTAAATCGGGAATAAATGCTGGAACGGTAAGCATTTTAGTTATGAGCGGGGAAACAACTGAAGAAATTCTGAATGCTTCTCCAGATAAGCCTGATTTTGTTTTAGAGAATGTCGGAAAAATAGCTGAATATTTAAAGGCATAATAAAAGCTCTCGGAATTTTTTCCGAGAGCTTTTCATCATTTCGCGTGATAAAGAGTTTTTGTTTGGTATTTAGGCTGACAAGTTATGTTTATGCCGAGCTTTTTCAATGTTTTATCATCAATATTGGAAAGGATAACGCTTGAATGAAGGTCGCAGCCTCTAAGGTTAGGGAGCTGATTCATAGCAAGCTCTGCCATAGGATTTGTCGCCGCGCAGATAGACAGCGCCACCAATATTTCGTCTGTATGAAGTCTTGGGTTTCTGTTTCCAAGATAGTTTATCTTAAGCTTCTGAATAGGCTCAATAGTTACGGGGGAGATAAGATGTATGCTGTCATCAAGCCCCGCAAGGGTTTTAAGGGCATTTAAAAGAAGAGCTGCCGAAGCGCCGAGAAGAGGAGAGGTCTTTCCTGTTACTATTCTTCCGTTCGGAAGCTCAATAGCTGCCGCGGGAGCGCCTGTTAATTCCGCTTTTTGCAAAGCCGCACCGATAACAGGTCGGTCTGAAAGAGAAAGCCCTGCCTGTTTCATAAGAAGCTGAAGCTTATAAACTAAAGTATCCGAAACCTCGCCTTTTATCTGATCGCAAAGCGCGGTACAATAGCGGCGGATTATTTCCTGATTAGCCGCTTTTTTAACTACTTCATCATCTATTATGCAGTTTCCCGCCATATTAACGCCCATATCGGTAGGCGAATGATAAGGCGATTTTCCGTATATCTTATCAAACATTGCATTTAAAACGGGGAATATCTCTATATCTCGATTATAGTTAACGGTTGTTTCTCCGTATGCTTCCAAATGGAAAGGGTCGATCATATTCAGATCGTTAAGATCGGCGGTAGCCGCTTCATATGCAATATTAACGGGATGCTTTAAAGGAAGATTCCAAATAGGGAAGGTTTCAAATTTAGCATAACCCGATTTAATACCCCTTTTATTTTCGTGGTAAAGTTGAGAAATGCAGGTTGCCATTTTGCCGCTTCCGGGGCCCGGCGCTGTAACAACAACAAGCTCGCGCTCGGTTTCGATATAATCGTTTTTACCAAGGCCCTCATCTGAAACTATTGCGGGAATATCGGTAGGATAGCCTTTAATATCATAATGGCGGTAAACCTTTATGCCGAGGTCCTGAAGACGGTTTTGAAAGTTAACAGCAGCAGGCTGAGCAGAATATCGGGTTAAAACAACGCTTCCTACATAAAGGCCAACGCTTCTGAAAGCATCTATAAGACGAAGAACATCAACATCATATGTTATGCCTAAGTCTCCGCGGATTTTATTTTTTTCAATATCGCAAGAGCTGATAACGATAACTATTTCAGCATGGTCTTTAAGCTCTAAGAGCATTTTAAGTTTGCTATCAGGCTTAAAACCGGGAAGAACTCGGGAAGCGTGAAAATCATCAAAAAGCTTTCCGCCAAACTCCAAATAGAGCTTTCCACCGAATTTTTCAATTCGCTCGGTTATGTTCTCCGATTGCAGTTTAAGATATTTTTCGTTATCAAATCCGATTTGCATCATTGCGTTTTCCCTCGTTCCTTTTTTTTACAACCATCTTTTTTAGTATAATACAAAATGCTTTTATTTTCAATCTTTTTTTGCATATATTTTGCAGTTAAATGATTTACAAATCGGGGAATAAATAATATAATAAAATAAAAAACAATGAAGGTGTTTTAGTGGACTTTAAAAAACTTACCTTGAATGAAATAGATTTGGTGCGCCCGTTTTATCATAAATATTACGACGGCTCTTGTGATATGACAATTGGCGGGACCTTTATGTGGAGAGATTATTATAATTCAGAATACGCTATAGATGATGGGACCTTGTTTTTCCGTATCCGTGAGGACGGAAAGATTTCTTATGAATATCCTATAGGTCCAAATGAAGATGAGGCGCTTCGTAAGATAGGGAAGGTCGAGTTTAGCTTTTTATCAAAGCCTCATATGGAAAAAATAATTTCGCTTTATCCTGATGCTGAGGTTATAGAAGAAAGAGATTATTTTGAATATATATATGAAAGCAGCGCCTTAATAAGCCTTTCGGGGAAAAAGTTTGCGGGGCAGAGAAATCATATAAATAAATTTAAAAGAAGCTATGAAAACTATGAATTTCGGGAGATAGATGAAAATAATATTGAAGAAGCTGTAGCCTTTTTTTCTTATTATGATTCTATAGCCCAAAAGAATACAGAATCTGCCTTAGAGGACAGGGAAAAAACCATAGAGCTTTTAAATAATTTTAAGCGCTATTATCTTTTGGGCGGAATGCTCTTGGTTGATGGCAAGGTTGTAGGAGCATCGCTCGGCGAGAAAATAGGAAATACCCTTATTGTCCATGTTGAAAAGGCATTAACCGAGTATGACGGGGTTTATCCTATGCTTACAAACTGTTTTAATAAAGCCTTCGCATCCGATGTTGAATTTATAAACAGAGAAGACGATGCAGGGGATGAGGGCTTGAGAAGAAATAAGCTTTCATATCACCCGATAAGGCTTTTCGAGAAATATCGGGTTAAAATAAACTAAAAAAAGACCAATACTCTTTTTACAGGGCATTGGTCTTTTGTAATATTTGACTTTTTTTTTGTACTATGGTACAATTAATGAGCTGGAGAAAAGCTGCATATCTTGCGGCTTTCTGTTTTGTTTAAGAGGAGGCGTTATATTTGGCAGAGAATTATTGTATTTTCTCCTCAAATTTTTTCCCAAATGTGGGCAGAGTTGCGAGATATACCTATAATCTGGCAAAGAAGCTGCAATCCAGAGGAAAGAATGTTTTTATTGTAACAAACAATGTTTTCGGATTGCCTTCCTTTGAAAATGATAATGGAATAAAGATATACAGACTTCCTTGCTATAACCTTTTAAAGGGTTATTTTCCGATCATCTGCTATGATGAAGAGGCTAAAGGAATTCTTTCTATATTAAAAAAGGTTAAATTTAAGGCAGTTATTGTTAATAATACATTCCATATCCATTCGTTGATAGGAGCAAGGCTCGGCAGAGCTAATAAAGCTAAGGTTATAACGATAGAGCATTCCTCGGCTTATGTTAAGCGGAAAAATCCTATTCTTAATTTTATAATTCATATTTATGAGCATATAATAGCATTTTTTATAAAGCTCTATACAGATGAGTTTTATGGTGTATGCAAGGCGAGTAGCCGTTGGCTTAAAAGGTTTGGAATTAAGAGCAAAGGGGAGCTTTATAACTCGGTTAATTCCGAAATTATTGAATCTGCGGTAGCTTCTCCTGTTATAAGCTATAAAGAGAAGTTTTCAATAGATGTTCCTGTAATAACCTATGCGGGAAGATTGGAAGAGGAAAAGGGCTTGGAAAAGCTTATATCCGCCTATAAGAGAATAAAAGAAGAAATTCCATCTGTCCTTATGATAACAGGCGATGGAGAACTGAGAGAAAGCCTTTCCGAAATAAAGGAAGACGGAATTTATTTTCTCGGACAGCTCGGCTTTTATGAGCTAACATCTCTTTTGGGAGAAAGCGAAATATTCTGTTTGCCGATAGATTATCCCGAAAGAGTTTCTTCGGGAGTTTTTGAAGCGGCGTCAGCGGGAGCTTTTGTTATAACAACCGAAAACGGCGGAGCAGAAGAACTTATTGATTCCGAAGCAAAGGGAATTATTCTTTCCGAAAACACCGCGGAAACGATAGCAGCCGCCCTAAAAAAGGCGTTAACCGATGAAAAATATCGCAAAAGCGCAGTTAAGAAATGTCAGAAGGCTATAAAAAACAGATTTTCGCTTGAAAAAACCGCTGATACGATTATCGAAAGCGCAGAAGAGATAAAAGAACAAGAAGACGAAATGATATAAAAAACAAGCGCGAAGGATTTTTCCTTCGCGCTTGTTTTTTATCTTTACATAAGAGCATCTGTGCAGAGCCATTTCGATAAGTCCTTATAGCTTTTTGCGTAAAGGTGGATACCGTCGCCCGAATAGGCGGAATTTAAGTTTCCGTTTTTGTCATCAAAAATGCTGTTGGGATTGATATAGAAAACATAATTGTTGTCTGCAAGGGTTGAAAGTTCGTTGTTAAGCTTGTTTATATTCGAATTTTTGCGCCCTGTTTCTTTAGCATCGCGGTCTTTAGTTATATGAATGCAGGCAGATACAAAGATTATTGAATCAGGCTGAAGCTCTCTGATATCCTCTATTAATGCCGAATACTTTTCCTTAATAGCTTGGGGAGAAAGCCAACCGAGCTCATTTATTCCGAACATTATATATATTTTTCCAAATTTTTTGTTTTGAAGAAGATTTGTAAGGGTTGTTTTTCCAAATCCCTTAACAGAAACCGATTCATTGATTCTTGTAATGTTAAGGCCTTCTGATGCGAAAAATGTTCCGCCCTTAATTCCACCATAGTAGGAAAGACCTACAGTTCTTGAATCTCCTATAAAAAGGGCATCATCGAGATAAGCGGTTTCGTTTATTTCCTCTTCAGGCTCGGAAGAGCTATAGGTTACATTGGAGCTTTCGGGTTTAGAAGAGCTCTCAGGCACCGATGAGCTTTCGGGAGCAGATGAGGCTTCTTCTGCTAAAGAAGATGTTTCCTCTTGAGGTAAAGAGATATCGTTAAATATCATCGAGCTTTCGTTAGCAGAGGTTCCGTTTTCTGTAACAGGTGCTGAAGGAGGATAGGTTTCAATACTATCTCTGTCAGGCTTAACGATAGAAACAATCAGAAAAACAGCCGCCGCAATAAAGCTTGTCAGCAGAATTATAAAAGAAATAATAGAATACTTGTCCTTTTTCATTTAATTTCCCCCTAAAATCTGAAATATAAAAACGGGTCGTCAAGACCTATATGCATACAATATACAGCGCCTAAGAATATTGCCGAAAGGCACAAAGCTGTTACGGGATGGTTTTTAAACCTTTTGAAAACCCCTTCAATTATTCCCGTACTGCCGATAATTCCTACAAGGAGAATAAGCCAATAATCCTTTAGGGGATCTAAAAAGTCTAATGGGTAAACATTTCCCTTAACAGTTGCTAAAAACGGGAATAATCTTCCAAAGAATATTCCGAGCGAAGGAAGGTCGGTTATCGAGAATACAGCCCAAGTAAGAGGAATTAAAAAGAGCGTATAAAGATGACCTATCATTCTATGTCTTTCAAGATAGTCTTTATAAAACGTCTTTTCTAATGATAATAAAACAAAGAATATAAGCCCCCAAATTATAAAGTTCCAGCTCGCTCCGTGCCAAAGACCTGTGCAGAACCAAACAATCAGAAGATTGCGGATAGTTTTGTATTTGCCATTTCTGCTTCCGCCTAAAGGGAAATAAAGGTATTCTCTGAACCATGAGCCGAGGGTCATATGCCAGCGGCGCCAGAACTCTGTCATTGTAACAGAAACATAAGGGCGCTTGAAGTTTTCGGGGAATGTAAAGCCTATCATCTTGCCAAGGCCTATTGCCATAACAGAATAGCCGTAAAAGTCGAAATAAATCTGCAAAGAGAAGGCGAGAATTCCAAGCCATGCAAGAACGGTAGATACGCTGTCGTATCCAATAACCGAAAGGTTCCCCCAAAGCTTTCCGCAAGGGTTAGCAATTAAAACCTTGAATCCAAGACCTAATATAAAGGTTTTAATACCATCAGAAAATTCAAAGAAAGAAAAATTTCTGCTTCGAAGCTTATCGGCAACATCGCGGTATGTAACTATAGGACCTGCTATAAGCTGCGGAAACATACAAAGGTATGCGCCGAAATCAATAAATGAGTCGGCAGGCTCGCTTGTCCCTCTGTAAACATCAATAATATATGATACTGCCTGAAATGTATAAAAACTGATACCTATCGGTAATATAAAAGACGGTAGAGAAAGCTCAAAAGAGGGGATAAAGGATAAAGCCGCATTTATATTACTTAAAAGAAAATCAGAATACTTAAAAAGGAAAAGCCAAAAGAAGTTGTATATAATACCTATCGTAAGAATAAGCTTTTTCTTTTCAGGGTATTTAACCATAAAGCGAGAAACCAAATAGTTTACCGCAACAGAAGCAATAATTAAAAGAATATAGGCAGGGCTGTCCAAAGCGCCTACCGAATAAAAAACAATGCTGCTTATAAATAAAAATAAATTTCGCCATTTCTGAGGCATAAGATAATATCCCAAAAGAAAGAGCGGAATAAATATAAATATAAATTCTAAACTGCTGAAAACCATGCCTTTTTCCTTTTATAAACTTAATAATATAATAATACATCTTTTTGTCGAAAAAGGGAATAGAAAAAAAGAAAAAAATTATAAAAAATCGGGAACCGCAAAAAAAGGGGGGAGCGGTTCCCGAAAAAGGGGGGCTGAGATATCAGTGTATCATTTTAAGACGGAGAGTATCGGAAACAAGCGCGATAAATTCAGAATTGGTAGGTTTGCCGCGCGAGTTTTTTATAGTGTATCCGAAATAATGCTCCAAAACGTCGATATCACCGCGATCAAAGGCTACCTCTATTGCATGTCGAATAGCCCTTTCAACCCTTGAAGGGGTTGTCCCGAAATGCTTTGCAACAACAGGATATAATACCTTTGTAACCGAATGAATTAAGTTTTCGTCTTCAATGCAAAGCATAATGGCGCGTCTTAAAAAATTATAGCCCTTAATATGTGCGGGAACACCTAATTCGTGGATTATAGAGGTTATAGCTGTTTCCATGTTGTCCTCTTGAACTGTAGTGTTAGAGGGTTTGCCCTTTAGGCTTTCAGAAAGGCGGAGAATGCGGTTGCAAATAATATCCGCTTCAACAGGTTTTAAGAATACACAAACATTTCCAAATGAGGAAAGCTCCCTTTCCATAAAGACATTGGGCGCGGGAAGAAGAACAATAAAGAAAACGGAAATCCCTTCCTTTTCAGTTCGCTCGATTATGCTTAATGCGTCTGAATGACTCATAACAGAATCGATTACTGCGAAATGAGGTCGGGTTTCCGAAATCCCTTTAAATACTTCTTCTCCGTCTGTTCCCGAATTTACAAAGCTTAAACTGAACTCCGAAGAGGGCAGCAATTCTTCATACTTGTTTCCGGGTCTTCTTTTCTCGTGTGCAATCAGTACTTTGATATTCATTTTTTCCTCCAATGTTCCCTACCTACCGCTAATTAACACCGAAATAATACCATAAAATGGAAATTTATGCAAGAGTTTCTATTAATTTTTTTCAAAAAATTTTAAAAAATTTCTCAATTTTTTTGAAAAAAGACGAAAAAAAGAAAAGCCATATCAAAGGTGATACAGCTTTCGTTTTTATTCGACATTTTATTAATCTTCTATCGCGTAAACAACGCCGTCAATCTCGCAAAGCTTTGCTATATCGAGATTAACTCTCTTTTCAATAATTATGTTAATTCCGAGATTCCCGTCCTTATGGCTTTTGGCGGAATGAATATGATGCGAAAAATCGGTATTGATTGTTTTCTGAAGGTCATTTAAAATTCGGTTGGTTTCATACATATTATCTATTTCTATGTAGATAACCTCGGTAGCTTTTTTATTGCGCTCAAACTTTGCAAAGAGAATGATAGTTCCCAAGAAAAGAATGGTAACGATAACAGCACCACTATAAAATCCATAGCCTAAGGCAATACCGATAACAGCTGTTGTCCAAACGCCTGCGGCGGTTGTAAGACCGGTTATAACATTATTGGGCTTTAAAATAATCATTCCTGCGCCAAGAAAACCTATGCCGGAAATTACCTGCGCGGAAATTCGCATAACATCTCCGCCGTGGCCTAAAATATCGCCTATGTAAATGCTTGTCATAGAGGTTAGGGCAGAGCCTAAGCAAACTAATATGTGTGTTCGCATTCCTGCGGCGCGTCCGTGTCGGGCGCGTTCGCTTCCGATAAGTCCTCCCATTATAACGGAAAGAACAGAGCGGATAATTACCTGATATAAAAAGGGATCTGTAAATATATCTCGGAGAGAAAGCCAAAGGTTATTAAAAAACTGCATTAGTTATCTCCTTTCATATATACCAAAGCTCTTGTTTGCCTGTTGAAACGGCGGCAGCCCCGTGAGATAAAGCGGTTGTAACTTCCTCTTTGGTTTCTATAAGTCCGCCTGCAATAACAGGGGTTTTTCCGCCTGAAAAACGCTCGATAACCTTTCCGATAACCCCCGGCATAATTTCAAGGGTATCAGGAGAGGAAACCTCTAAAAGGTCGTTTATGCAAGCTGTTCCCTGAGAGTCGAGCGCGAAGCAGCGCTGAACAGATAAAAGGCCTATATCGCGGGCATGGCGGATAGTCTGGCTACGGGTTGTTAAAACCCCATCGCAGCCGAGCTTTGAAAGATATTCAAGACCTGCCTTGTCTTTAGCAAGTCCCTCTGCTAAATCAATATGAACAAAAATGATTTTTCCGTTTTCGTGAGCCTCTTTTATTTTTTCGGGCAAGGTATTGATATTTGCCTTTAAATAAAATAATATCTCAACGGGGGAGGATAGGGCAGCCTTCCAGTTATGCTCATTGATAGCTGCTATAATAGGGCAGCGCTCAAGGCTATCGTTTAATTCTCTTATATTCATAAAGCCCTCCTTAAAATATAATAATAATGCAAAAAACGCCTTTAAAAAAGGCGCTCTTCCATGACTCTGTAGCTCTTGATAATATTATGCAATAAATTAAAAAAAATGTCAAGTAAATAAGGAAATTGCAGAAAATTAAATATTAAGGCAGGAAAGTGTGTTTTTTAGTTTGTAAAAATATATTTTTATTAGGGAAGGTTTTTTCGGTATGCGCGGGGGGTTATGGTTTCTTTTTCGCGGAAAACCTTGCTGAAATAGGCGAAACTGTCGAAGCCTACTGCGGCGGCGATTTCGGAGATGCTCATATCGGTTTTTGAAAGGAGCTGTTTCGCCTTTGATATGCGGGCGAGGGTTATATATTCGAATACTGTCATACCTACTACAGAGCTGAAAGAATGGCAGAGATAATATTTGCTGATTTTGGTATCTACCGCGATTATATCAAGACTTAGCTTTTTATCTATATTATCATTTATATATTCTATAACCTCAGATATTTTATTTTTAACCTCGGATACCCTTTTTTCTTTATTTTGCTCTGCGGCGGCAAGAATTGAAAAAAGATTTATAAAGAAATTTAGGGGAGCGGTATCATATTTCTCCAGTTCCGAAAGCTTTAAAAAATATTTATCCACTTTAAGCGATGTATCCGAAGATAGCTTTACAACTGCTCCGTCTTCGCCGAAAAGCGAGGCTATTGTTTTTTGGCAGCCTAACCTTTCGAATACAGATAGAATAAGTTCTTCTGAAAAAATAATTTTGTTTCTTATATAAAGCGCGGGGTTTGTAGGGGCGGAGAAGTGGGCATCCTTACCGCGAACAAAAAATATCGTGCTAGGGGAAATAGGGTAAAGCTTATCTTTTATCATCATTGTTCCTTCGCCTGAAAGGATATGAAGAATCTCAAGGTCGCGGTCGTGGTAATGCTTTTTTCCGCTTAAGGTATCTATTCCTGTATCGTGGTATTTTAATAAGCTTATGCCTTCCATATTTCACCTCTGAAGCCTCTTTTTCAATATTATATAACTATTATTTATTAAAAGCAATATATTTATAAAAAATCAGATAATCTTTATAGAATATAAAAATATTTTTTGATACTATAAAATTAAACTAAACGGAGGTAGATATTATGTTATCAATGGAATGCAACTGTTCTCAAAAGGGACATAGCGCGCCTATAAAGGTGCTTGAGGTTTCTGAAAATGCAATAGAAAAGGTAGTAGATATATTAAGCGACTATAATAGAATATATATGGTTGCCGATAAAAACACCTATGAGGTTGCAGGCAAAAAGGTTGAAAAAATGTTAAAGGAAGCAGGAAAGCTTTCTCATATATGTATAATAGATGAGCCTGCGCTTCCGACCAATGCAAATGTTGGAAAGGTACTTATTGAAGCGGGAATAGACAGAGAAAATTATGATATAAATGCTTTTTCCTATAATCCTGATTATATCCTTGCAGTAGGCTCGGGGTCCGTTAACGATATCTGCCGAATGGTAAGCTATAGAATGGGGCTAGAATACGGCGTTGTAGGAACGGCGCCCTCGATGGACGGATATGTTTCGGTTGTAGCTCCGCTTATAAACGGAAACAGAAAAATAGTTTATACCTGCTCGGTTGCAAGACATATTATAATAGATTTAAATATCTGTGCGGGCGCTCCTTATGAGCTTTTATTAGCGGGCGTCGGCGATATGATAGGGAAATATGTTGCAATTCTTGATTGGGAGCTTTCTCAGAAGCTAACAGGGGAATATTACTGCGAGAAGGTTGCGAATATGGTTCTCGAAGCAACAGAGAAATGCATAACCTCTGCGGTTTCTTTGAAAGAAAGAGAGATAGAAACAATAGAGAATACTATCGACGGACTTATTCTTTCGGGACTTGGCATTGCATATACTGGCTCATCCCGTCCTGCATCGGGAACAGAACATATGGTAGGACAGACATGGGAGATTATGGACGTTGAAAAGGGCAAGGTTCCGAATTTACACGGCGTTGAGGTAGGCGAGGCTACCTTTGCGGCTATAGTAATGTATAAAAAGCTCTATGAAGAAACAAACGAGACTTGGCTCAAAGAGCTTATCGGAAAATATATCCCTGCTTTCGAAAAAATATTAGAGCTTCAAAAGCAGATCAAGATCCCCTTTACCGTTACAGATAAGGATAAATTTATCGAGGGCGTTTTAAGAGGCAGAACATTCCGCGTTAGATATACTCTGCTTCAGTATCTTTATGATAGAGGTCAGCTTCAGGAATATGCAGAGTTTGCATATGAAGAAACAATGAAATATAATGTGGGTTAGGAGTCGTTTTTATGTTTAGTTTAAAAGGAAAAACCGCGCTTGTAACAGGCGCTTCTTACGGAATAGGTTTTGCTATCGCAAAAGGTATGGCTGAAGCGGGAGCAAATATTGTTTTCAACGATATAAATGAAGAACTTGTAAATAAAGGCCTTGCGGCTTATAAAGAATGCGGCATAGAAGCTCGCGGATTTGTTTGCGATGTTACCGATGAAACGGCAGTTTCTAAAATGGTTGAGGAAATAGGACATATTGATATCTTAGTTAACAATGCGGGAATTATTAAAAGAATCCCTATGCACGAAATGAGCGCCGAGGATTTCAGAAAGGTAGTAGATATCGATTTAAATGCTCCTTTCATGATGGCAAAAGCAGTTATTCCCTCAATGATTAAAAAGGGCGGCGGAAAAATTATAAATATCTGCTCTATGACATCGGAGCTTGGTAGAGAAACCGTATCGGCATATGCAGCCGCAAAGGGCGGACTTAAAATGCTTACAAAAAATATCGCTTCTGAGTATGGCGAATATAATATCCAGTGTAACGGAATAGGTCCCGGTTACATTGCAACACCCCAAACCGCACCCTTAAGAGAGAAACAGGCAGACGGTTCCCGTCATCCTTTCGATTCTTTTATCATAGCAAAAACACCCGCCGCTCGTTGGGGAACACCCGAAGACTTAGTAGGCCCCGCAGTATTTTTGGCTTCAAGTGCTTCAGACTTTGTAAACGGACATATTTTATATGTTGACGGCGGAATTTTAGCTTATATAGGAAAACAACCTAAATAAGGAGCAACTATGAAAAACAGAAATGAAGTTCTCTTGGAAAAGGCAGAGAAAATACTTCTGAATAATATTTTTAAAGATGGCGACTATCCTTGGGGAAACTATCGCCTTATATCACCGAGCATAGATGGAAAGCATACCTTTAACGGCGTTTGGAACTGGGATAGCGCTTTCCATGCTATCGGTATGGCAAGAATTGATATAGGGATAGCAAAAGAGCAGATAACAGGTTTTTTGCAGTTTCAGAAAGAAAACGGTCTGCTTCCCGACTTTATAAATGTAGAGGGTAAAATAGAGGAGCGTTTTGGCAAACCTCCTGTAATGGCTTATGCCGCTTGGCGCGTTTATGAGACTTGTAAAGACCTTGAATTTTTAAAAGAGGTTTATCCTAAACTCCAGAAAAATGAAGAATTTTGGATTAAAAACAGAAAATATGGACCCCTTTTCCATTATGACTCAGAAACAACTCCCGAAATGACCAAAGAAGAGTATGGTGTTTTAGTCGGCTACGAATCGGGATGGGACGAAAATCCCCGTTGGGACAATGACCCTCAAAATATATGGGCGATCGACCT